>JABJAS010000061.1 GCA_018666055.1 Halieaceae bacterium
AAATCCCCGACGAAGAGGCCGAGAAAATCACAACGGTTCAGCTGGCTATTAATTACATCAACGAAAATCTCGCTTAAGCGAGTCGCAGCAGCGAATCGAATCAAGGGCCGCTCTGCTTCAGCATTGCGGCCCTTTCGCTTTTCTGGCTCGGTGGGTTGCTGATCATGTTGCTGTTAGGTGATGGCGTGGTGGATAAAAGTTGACTGATCTGTTGATGTGGATCCCGCGATCGAGTCGCTCAGTACACCACGATTAAATGTAGCAAGAGGGGCGAAGCATGAAAGGCAATAAAGTCGTTGTCACTGGGCTGGGCGCGGTGACGCCGCTAGGACTCGACGTTGCGACCAGCTGGCAAGGAATTTGTGCTGGCGCCAGTGGCGCGGCCAACATTGATCAGTTCGACGCGAGTGCCTTTACAACGCGCTTCAGTGCCAGTGTGAAATCGTTCTCAGTAGAGGGCTATCTCGAATCCCGTGATGCCCGCAGGATGGATCCTTTTATCCAATACGGGATGGTCGCTGGCATTCAGGCATTTCGTGATTCTGGTTTTGAGGTGACTGACAAAAATGCCCATCGCGTCGGCTGTGCCATCGGCTCAGGTATTGGTGGTATTGGCTCTATTGAAGACACCGCCATGCTGGTCGAGCAGAAGGGACCTAAACGCATATCACCGTTTTTTGTCCCAGGGGCCATCATTAATATGATCGCCGGTAATTTATCGATTCTTTATAACCTGCAGGGCCCCAATCTTGCCGTGGTCACCGCCTGTACCACAGGCACCCATAACATTGGTCTGGGCGCTCGACTTATCGCGGCGGGCGATGTCGATGCAATGCTCGTCGGCGGAGCAGAAATGGCGACGACCCCGGTTGGCATTGGTGGGTTTGCAGCAGCGCGAGCATTGTCAACGCGCAACGATGATCCTGAGCGCGCGTCACGTCCTTGGGATGCTGACAGAGACGGCTTTGTGCTGGGTGACGGCGCCGGCATTCTCATGCTGGAGTCATACGACAGCGCTAAAGCGCGAGGCGCTCATATTTATTGCGAGCTCACCGGCTTTGGTATGAGCGGCGACGCATACCATATGACTTCCCCTCCAGAGGATGGGCGGGGTGCGGCGGCGGCAATGCAGCAAGCACTCAATGACGCAGAGTTAGCGCCTGCTGATATTGACTACGTCAATGCTCATGGCACATCGACGGCGGCGGGCGACCTTGCAGAGACGCTGGCAATCAAGGCCGTTTTTGGTGATCACGCGCCGGAGTTGGCTGTGAGCTCGACCAAATCAATGATTGGACATTTGCTGGGCGCGGCAGGCTCGGTGGAAGCCATTCTGACGATTCTTGCGCTGCGAGACGGTGTGGCGCCACCCACGATCAATCTCGATGATCCCAGCCCGGGATGCGATTTGAATTACGTTCCACACCACGCTCAAGAACGCATAATGCGCCATGCTTTATCGAATTCGTTTGGCTTTGGCGGCACCAATGGTTCTTTGATTTTTAGTCAGCTCGTTTGATATCACCATTGCCAACACCATGCGAATGGGTTGATGGCAAAGCGGGAGTGAGTATCCCGCTTGACGACCGAGGGCTTAACTACGCTGATGGTGCGTTCGAGACGATGAGCTGCTCGAATGGAGAGATTGCGTGCCAATCACTTCACTCAGATAGGCTCTCCTTGGCACTTGAGGCACTGCGTTTTCCGCATCCAGAAGCCATTGCGCAACGGGTTTTTGACGACGTTTGTCGTTGCGTGGCGTCGGTGGGGCATTCCGGCACTGCGCGTCTCACGGTGACACGTGGTTCCGGTCCGCGTGGGTATGCGCCACCCGATTCAGCATCGCCCAGACATATTCTGACGCTGTTTCCGTTGTCAGGGCAGACGCCTGATCGGCAGTCTTGTGGTATTGCGCAGATTCGCTGGGCGCACCAGCCCCAGCTTGCAGGACTCAAATTATTGGCGCGCACCGAACAAGTATTGGCGGCATGGGAGGCGGGTACTCAGCAATGGGATGACATGCTGATGTTGGATGCACAAGACCATGTCATCTCTACTTCCCGCGGCAATATTTTTGCTTTTTTTGGCAATCAGTGTGTCACACCTGATTTGAGCCAGTGCGGTATTGCAGGAACCCGCAGACAGCTTCTCATCAAGACAGTGCTACCCCAGCTAAACTATGTCGTCGACGAACAGCCGCTCACACTAGCGGTGCTTCGACAAGCCGATGCTGTGCTCATCAGTAATACGGTAAGAGGCGTTGTTTCGATGTCTCGTATCGAGGATCAGCACTATCCAGAGAGCGCTTTTCCCAGGCGTATTCAAGATGCGCTGAGACAAGAGGTGGCCTCATGGGTCGGCCGCTAATTGCGCTAACAGGAGCGCTGTCGCTCATTGTGGCGACGGGTGCTTATGCGTTGCATACGAGCTGGCAGCAGCCGCTTAAGCTTCAGCCCGAGGGCGCGGTATTGACTGTTAAGCCCGGCGAAAGCCTGCATCAGGTGCTTCGGGGGCTGGCAAACCAAGGTTGGATCACCAGAGCGCGATGGGTTGGCCTAATCGCGCAGGTGTTAGGACTTGATAAGCAGATTAAGGCAGGAGAGTTCTTTGTCGAGTCGCAGATGGCGGTGTCGGAATTGCTGATGCGGCTTGCCAAGGGAGAGGTGCTGCAATATAGCGTCACCCTTCCGGAAGGTATTACCCTAGGGGAAGCACTATTGCTGTTGCACGACCACGACAAATTAACAGAGACGCCCCCGGCCGCTTTGGCATTGTCGTTGCGAGAGATGTCTGTGGGCGCGGAGACTGCAGAGGGTTGGTTCTTGCCGGAAACGTGGTCCTTCACCGCGGGCGATCATGATGTCGATGTTTTAAGGCGCTCACATGACGCGATGCAGCGGTTGCTGATGCAGTTGTGGGCGGAGCGTGATCTCGACATGCCACTCACAACGCCCTACGAGGCACTGATACTGGCATCGATCGTCGAAAAGGAGACCGGGGCACCAGAAGAGCGCCAGCAGATCGCGGGGGTTTTTTTGCGCCGATTGACAAAGGGCATGCGATTGCAGACAGACCCGACTGTCATTTATGGTTTGGGTGATCAGTACGACGGTAATTTGAGGCGGATGCATTTGCGCGACACGGCCAACATCTATAACACCTATGCGATCTCAGGCTTGCCTCCCACGCCGATTGCGCTCCCAGGTGAGGCAGCATTGCGGGCAGTGTTCTCGCCGGATCGTTCCGACACGTTGTATTTCGTGGCTAAAGGCGACGGTACTCACGCCTTTAGCCGCAGTTTGGCAGAGCATGAGCAAGCGGTGAAGCGCTACCAGTTGTCGCGTCGCCCGGATTATCACTCCAGCCCCCAAACGCCGTCGCCACAGCAATGACAGCACGCTTTATTACAATTGAAGGGGGCGAGGGCGCAGGTAAGTCCACTGCGCAGCGTTTTATCGCCGACAAACTGGCTGAGCGTGGCATTACGGTAGTGCAAACGCGAGAGCCTGGTGGTACGCCCCTCGCAGAGGCGATACGTCAGACCTTACTCAGTGTTGATGGCGAGGCGCCAGTTGAGATGACGGAGCTATTGCTGGTGTTTGCAGCGAGAGCACAACACCTTGCCAAAATGATTGAGCCAGCATTATCGAGAGGCGAGTGGGTGTTAAGCGATCGCTTCACCGATGCTACCTACGCTTATCAGGGTGCTGCGCGAGGGCTATCAACAGCCACTATTTCGCAGCTTGAGCAGCTCGTTCAAGGCGGGCGACAGCCCGATAAAGTGCTGATTCTCGATCTGCCGCCGGAAATCGGCATGGCGAGAGCGCGATCACGGGGCGAGCTTGATCGATTTGAACGCGAGGCCCACGATTTTTATGAACGCGTACGGGCAGGCTACTTAGGGCGAGCGAAAGCAATGCCCGAGCGTTATAGCATCATCGACGCCGGGCAGGACTTGCCGCACGTTGAGTCAGCGCTGACGGCAGAGGTAGAACGGTGGTTTGATGGGCGTTGAGTCAGCCGCCGTCGAGCCGGGATGGCTACCAGCCACCCCCGACTGGTTCCTCGATGCACTGCAGCGGTGGGACGCGTCTGGCACGCACAACAATCGCGGGCATGCCTACTTGGTCGTCAGCGAAGAAGCGGCCGAGGCGAACCTGTTTAACCGAGTCCTGGCAGCGGCATTGCTCTGTTTAGAGGTTGAGTTAAAAGAACCCTGCGGAGCTTGCAAAGGCTGCCGTGCATACCGGCAAGGTGCACACGGAGACCTGATGATTCTGGAACGAGAGGAGGGTAAGCGAACGATTGGTATCGAGCAGGTTCGGTCGTCGACGCGCTTTTTACAGCAGACGGCGCTCTATGGGGAGCGCAAAATATTGTTGGTGCAGGAGGCTGAGCTGATGACCCCTGCAGCGGCCAATAGTTTGCTGAAAACACTCGAGGAACCGTCGGGTAGCAGTCTGCTGCTGCTGTCGACCGCGGCAGCGTGGCGGTTACCCCCTACCGTGCGGTCACGGTGCCAAACGCTGCGCTTGCCCAAAGCACCACCTGCGAGTGCCGCGCTGTGGCTTGCTGAGCAGAGCGGATGGCCGGCAGACGAGGTCGAAAAGGCGCTGCGTATGACCGACGGCAATCCGGTCTCTGCTTTGGATAAAGCCAGCCGCGACGCGATGTATTTTTCGGGTGCACTTGAGGAGAGCTTTAGCGCCTCACTTGGGAACGCCGTCACTCATGTCGGAGTCCCGGAGGCATGGTCTCGGGCTGAACCAGAGATGCTGCTCGAACGACTACTGCCCTGGATCGAGACGCATTGTCGACACGCAGACTCAAATTATCTCCGTCATGAGGGGGGCAGTTGGATGCTGTTGCACCACTGCGTCGCTGAGCTACAGAATCGCATTAAGAGGGGTGCTACCCCCGGCTCCGATATTTTGGCAGCCGAGGTATATCGGCTCTGTCGTAGCCGTGGACACGAGGAGTTTCCGCGGGTGTCGCGCGAGTTCTTGGCTAACCTTGGCAGGCTGGGCTTAGGGGCCTGAGTTGATGTTATGCTCTCCAGCATGACGCACGACCGCTTAACGCTCACCATTACAGATCAGTCTGCCTTACACGCTGCTTACATGTCTTTTCTGCGCCATGGTGGGCTTTTTGTGCCGACAACAGCACAGTATCAACTTGGCGATCACGTGGTGATTTCGCTGTCGCTGTTGGATGAGCCAGCACCCCTGACAGTGTCTGGGCGCGTGGTCTGGATGACGCCAAAGGGAGCCCAGGGGCATCGCGAGACGGGGATAGGCGTTGAGTTCTCGGAGCAAGACGCAGCCGTCAGTCATAAAATTGAAAATTATCTCGGTGGCTCGCTGCAGTCATCGAGGCAAACGCACACTCTCTAAAAATTTGATGCAGACATACTGCGCGGACTTGATAAGGGGAGTGAGCGGATAGCCACACCGTCTTTCGATCGCATCCTGTGCAAGTAGCCGGTTCCCACGCCACCTTAATCAAACTAATGGCGCAACCAAAAAAATCGGGCCCCGAGGGGCCCGTAGGTATAGACTTTTAGGAGTGGTGCTCTCGCGGGCACATCGGCGAGAGCACAAACCGGGCACTTGGGATGCCCAGTGTCGTGACGCTTCTTATTGATGGGCGATACGACAATTCCAGTATGCCTTATCAGATTAATTAATCTAGTGAGTCAAGCCGTTTTAATTGCTTCCTGCGTCAAATTACCCGATAACGCACATTTTATGTCTTAATTCACCTCTTAAATATTACGTAATATGTTGTTTTATATCGTATTTTTTAAAATGCAATAGCTCAAGCAAATTCTACCGTTCCGCCAGCGATAGGAGGGGCCGTATCGGGTAGTGCCGCTGCCTCAGTAATCCCCCCGTTTCAGGCTAGAGTCGTTGAAACGACTCACATTCTGTGACACCATCCCGCGCCTCGTTTGTGCTCGGCGAATCGCTTTTCTAGGGTTCTGTACGGAAGTGGCGAAATTGGTAGACGCGCTGGATTTAGGTTCCAGTGTCTTACGACGTGAGAGTTCGAGTCTCT
>JABJAS010000062.1 GCA_018666055.1 Halieaceae bacterium
AGCGTTACCGTATCCACGTTAAGAGAGGTCATCCGCACCCTTTTAGAAAAACCCGGTGGCTATTTGCTCAACGATCTTTTCCCCCCTGGGGTCTGGCTCGACAATATGCCGCACTGGGAATATGGCGTGCTAGTGCAGTGTCGCGATTTAGCGCGAGCACTGCGCGAAGTATTGAGCCGCTCGCAGTCTCAATCAAAAGAGGATGTGGACCTGACACTGGCGGAACCCCGCATCAACTTTCAATCCGATAGCTGGATTCTGCCCGCCTCCGAAAGTGAGTACCGTGATGCGAGCCGTTTCCTTGAAGCGTATCGCTCGCGGCTGGCCATCACCGGTGAGCGCAGCGCTCAGTTTTATGCTCGTGCAGATAACCTCAACCATTGGCTTGGCATGATCGAGAAACGCCTCGGCAGTCTTTCACAGCGACTGTCTGCCAGTGTCGGGCAGCGTCGTCTGAATACGGATCTCGCTGGCGACAGCGCTGCCGCACAGTCCACTCAAGCTCCTGAAGAAATGATCGTGCAAACGCCGTGGCGAGAGATTGACGACATTTTTTATGAGAGCCGCGGCGCCGCTTGGGCACTGACACAGTTTTTAAAAGCCGCAGAGGTGGACTTTTCTGACGTGCTGGCCAAGAAAAATGCGACCGTCAGTTTGCGACAAATCATCCGAGAACTTGAGGCGGCCCAGGCGCCTGTGTGGAGCCCTATCATCCTTAATGGGTCAGGGTTTGGCCTCTGGGCGAATCATTCTTTGGTCATGGCGAGCTACATCTCGCGCGCTAACGCAGCGACTATCGATTTAAGAGAACTGCTGTCGCAGGGCTAACAGACGCCGAGGACAGCAGGAGCCATAGAAGCGCGCGCGCTATTTCTTAGCAAAAAAAAGGCCGGATTAACCGGCCTTTTTCAGTTTTCTGTCAGGAATCATGAACAATGAACTAGAAGCGATAACCCACTTCAACACCATAAGTCCGCGCCTGACCACCAAAACGCTGGTAATTAAACGCTGCACTGATAATGTCTGCGTAATTCTCTTCCGTGAGATTCCTCCCCCAGAGAGACACGCGCCACTTCTCATTCTCAAACCTAACACTCGCATCGAGGATGCCGTAGTCATCAATCGTGCGTAACTCATTATTGGTCACATCGGTGTAGAACCCATCCCTCCATGCATATTGGCCACGGAAGATCAGATCGCCACTATCGGTCATCGGCACTCTGTACTCTCCTGTCACCGTATATTCGAAGTCAGGGACCCGCTCAAACTCGAGCTCTTTGGCAAGCGCCTCATTTTCTTGATCGGTAGCTGCGCCGAGATTCAACCCGGTAAACTTTTTGAACTCTGGGTCAATCCAACCGATACCCGCCATCAACATCAACCGATCCGTCGGTAGCCAAGTTAGCTCAGCTTCAATGCCAGGGATTTCCGCCTCTGCAGCATTACGCAGCAGCTGCAGCGGGTTTCCGAGTGCATCTTCGCCGTTAGTGGTTCGCTGAATTTCATCATAAACCGTAAAAAAGCCCGTGATATTGGCGCGGAGTCTACCGTCAGCAAAATCACCCTTCATACCAATTTCGATTTGATCTGCCTGCTCTGGGTCAGCAGGACCGACCGCAGCAATACTGGGTGCTCGCGCATTATAGTTTCCGCTGCGGAATCCTCTTGTCCAGCTTCCCCAAAACATCAGATCGTCATTGGGGCGATACTCGAGCGCCACACGAGGTGACGTATTACTCCACTCTTCCCCTAAGTCGGTTTTATCAGTTGAGCACCCGCTAAAACCCGGGCCACTGCAGGGGGTCAGCAGCGTGATGTTCAGATCTTTCTCTTCACGACTGTAACGAATACCCGCATTCAATGTGAGCGTGTCGGTGAAGCCCCAGCGAATGTTGCCAAAAAGCGCAGTGCTTTTGACATCTTGCGTCCAATCAGACTGGATATAATTGAAATCAAAGTGATCTCGGCCAGCGGTCAGTCCAGAAAATTCTCGCCGCTCAATCACACCCTGCTCGGCATCTAAATAAAAACCGCCAATAATGAAGTCGAGGCGATCGCTGATGTCAGCGGCATATCGGATCTCTTGAGAGAACTGACTTGCCTCCTCTTCGTTATCGGGAAAATGGATCAGTAAGAAAGGCGTGCCATCAATATCACTGCTGGATGAAAACGTGAGGTCACGCCAGCCAGTCACAGACGTCAGTACACCGTTACCCACGGACCAGTTCGCCTCAACCACCAGTTGCTCAATTTCAGTATCACTTTTACCCACTAAGTCGTGGTTGACCTCAAATTGGTCCGTCGGTGGCGTATAGCCATACAACCTGAACATGGTCGATGGGGCGGCACTGGGCTCAACATAAGCCTGAGTCGAACCAGACCCGCCATCATCCTCGAAATATTGCCCGTACACGGTCAGATCGAAGCTATCGCTTGGCTGCCACGTTATCGTCGGTTTGATAAAAATGCTGTCTTGTTCATTCTGCTTTTGGGTGGCGGTTCCCGGCTCGGTCCCCAAGGGGTTATTGGGCGCAGGGATGAAGGTACCGCCATTGTTGTCCTCAAAATAGCCATCGAAGCTTCGGTATTGCACGGCAAGCTTAGCGCGCAGTGTGCTTGACATACTGCCCTCAACCACACCCTCTAACTGAACAAGTGACTGAGAGCCCGCGCCAACCTTCACTCTGCCGCCAAAGTCCTCCGAGGGTTTTCCCGTGCGCATTTGAATTGCCCCAGCAATGGAGTTACGGCCAAAGAAAATGCCTTGCGGGCCGCGCAAAACTTCCACCGTTTCGTAATCAAAAGCGTCTAATTGGCCAGCGATTTGTGTTGCCACGACCATGCCATCGATCATCACATTTACGGTTGGATCCAGAGTACGGATACTGTTAGCACCGGTGCCAATACCGCGCATCGTGAAGGTTGCGAAGCCAGGGAATGTGCTCACAGGCTGCAATTGCACATTGGGCGCAAGAAAGCCGATATCAGAGATATCAACCACGTTTGCATCCTCAAGTGACTGTGACGACAGTGCGGTTAAGGCCACCGCAACATCTTGGGCCGATTCAGCTCTTCGAGCTGCAGTAACGACGACCTCCTCTAGGGTCGCAGTACTCGATTGAGCTAATGCGAGTGGGGTGAGAGTCCCGATCAGGGCGGGAGCGATACCGAGTGCTAAACGTGTCAGCTTCATGTTACCTCCATGGAAACGGTTTTCTTTTATTTTTTTGCGTCAGTACTGTCTAAGTACTGTGACACTCTAGCAAAAATCAACGTCATGGAAAGCGAGTCGTAAAGTCTCTAAACACTTGCATTATCATTAGGTTAGCCGGATATAGGTTTTTTTTTCGATATTACCGTTCTTAAAAAAAAATTATGCCTAGAGGGGCGGAAATGAGGGTTTTTTATGTCGCATCCACCAAATCGGATATCGCTCGATGAGCCTCGTCTATCGCAACGTGGGTATAGGCAGAGGCACCTGCATCTGAATTGGCGATTGCGATAGCACCAATGGGTCGACGC
>JABJAS010000063.1 GCA_018666055.1 Halieaceae bacterium
CGTGACGCAGTTTGATTCGTCCCGAGGGGCAATATTGTGCGCATTAGTATATTTGGCAGTGGTTACGTTGGCTTAGTGCAGGCAGCCGTGTTCGCTGAGGTGGGCCACGATGTGATCTGCATGGACATCGATCACGACAGAATTGCCCGCATTCAGCAGGGCGATATCCCCTTCTTTGAGCCAGGACTCAGCGCGCTACTGCAAACTGGTCTCACGCAACAGCGGCTCCGCTTCACCAACGACAGCCGAGACGCTATCGAGAGTAGCGACTACTTATTTCTATGCGTGGGAACGCCCTCCTTAACCGATGGCAGTGCTGATCTGCAGGCCGTCATGGCCGTTGCCACCGAGATTGGCAATCACATGACAAGCCGCAAGGTGATCGTCAATAAATCTACAGTCCCTGTGGGTACGGCCGATCAGGTGCATAGCCGCATTGCCGACGGGCTCGCTGCTCGCCAAATCACGATTCCTTTCGAAGTCTGCTCTAACCCAGAATTCCTCAAAGAGGGATCTGCCCTAGCCGACGCATTGAAGCCAGACCGGATTATTGTAGGAGCGCAATCGGAGGAAACCGTTGCTGAATTCCGTCGACTCTACGAAGCCTTTAATCGCAACCGCGACAGAATGATGTTTATGGATCCACGCAGTGCGGAACTGACTAAGTACGCCGCCAACGCCATGCTGGCGACCAAAATCAGCTTTATTAACGAAATAGCCAACATCGCCGAGGCCGTGGGAGCCGATATCGAATCCGTCAGACAAGGTATGGGCTCCGATTCCAGAATTGGGTTTCAATTTATCTATCCCGGTATGGGCTACGGTGGCTCTTGTTTTCCAAAAGACGTCCGCGCACTGGATCACCTAGCCAAAGAACACGGCACGGGCGCGCAATTGTTATCCGCCGTGCACACGACTAACGAACGCCAAAAACATAAGCTGTCTGACCATATTCTCTCGCGGCTGGGCCCGGATCTCACTGGCCGAACGGTGGCTGTATGGGGGCTCGCCTTCAAACCCAACACCGATGACATGCGTGAGGCCCCTAGCCGCGTTTTACTTGAGGCGATCTGGGCTGCGGGAGGCCGGGTTGTGGCTTTTGACCCCGAAGCGATGGACACCTGCCGGGCGATCTATGGTGAGCGTGACGATATGAGATATGCCATGACCAAAGAGGCGGCAATCGACGGCGCCGATTGTCTCGCCATTTGCACAGAGTGGAAGGCATTCAGGTCCCCTGACTTTGAGGGCATGAAGCAAAGACTGACCTCACCCCTGATTTTCGACGGTCGAAACCTCTACGACCCAAACTATATGGCAACACTGGAGATCGAGTATTACGCTATTGGCCGGGGCCGCTCAGTACAGCTTTCGGACTGAGCCATTTACCTCGGGCCATGGCAGCGCGCTACGCCCAAGAAATTCGCCTGCAAACAGGTTTTGGCGGCGTGTCAGCGGCGTGCAGATAAGTCGCTGTACTCTTTGGGTCTACTAGTCGCAACCTAGGCGAGCAGATTGCGCATTGATTCAGTACACTCCCTACTCTTAACGCCGTAAAAACCTAGGCAGCAGAAAAACTGTGCCGCCAAAAATCATTTGTTCAACCAATGGAGCCGAGTCGTGGCGCAATACGTTTACACCATGAACCGAGTGGGAAAAATCGTCCCGCCCAAAAAAGAAATTCTAAAAGACATTTCCCTGTCTTTTTTTCCTGGCGCCAAAATTGGCGTGCTTGGCCTTAACGGCTCTGGTAAATCAACCCTTCTAAAAATAATGGCGGGTATTGATACCGACATTCTCGGTGAAGCGCGAGCACAAGCGGATATCAAGATTGGCTACCTGCCGCAAGAGCCGCAGCTGAATTCTGAAAAAGATGTCCGCGGGAATGTTGAAGAGGGACTCCAAGAGGCGATTGACGCCCTGACGGGTCTTGAGCAGATCTATGCCGATTACGCCGAACCCGATGCCGACTTTGATGCGCTGGCCAAAAAACAGGCCAAATTAGAAGACATCATTCAGGCAAAGGATGCGCATAACCTAGAAACGCGTCTCGATATCGCGGCCAACGCGCTGCGTTTACCACCATGGGATGCCGATGTCGGCACATTGTCTGGCGGGGAACAACGGCGCGTGGCATTAGCCCGGCTGTTGCTGTCTGAACCCGACATGCTGCTGCTCGATGAGCCAACCAACCACCTGGATGCCGAATCCGTCGCATGGCTTGAGCACTTTTTAGAGGACTTCAGCGGCACCGTAGTCGCCATTACCCACGACCGCTATTTTCTCGATAACGCCGCGGGTTGGATCCTAGAGCTCGACCGAGGTCGAGGCATTCCCTACGAGGGCAATTACTCGGTGTGGTTAGAGGCCAAGGAGAAGCGGCTTGAGCAGGAGCAGCGTCAAGAAGCCTCCCACCAAAAGGCGATCAAAGCAGAACTAGAGTGGGTCAGATCTAATCCAAAGGGGCGCCAAGCCAAAAACAAGGCTAGGTTGCAGCGCTTCGATGAGCTGAACTCACAGGAATTTCAGAGCCGCAACGAGACCAACGAAATCTATATTCCGCCCGGTGCCCGGCTGGGTGACAAGGTCATCGAAGTCGCGGGTTTACGAAAAACATTTGGTGATCGGCTGTTATTTGACGAGGTCAACTTCGTCGTTCCCAAAGGCAGCATCGTGGGTATCATCGGCGCCAATGGCATGGGGAAGTCGACCCTATTTCGCATACTGATGGACTTAGAGACGCCCGACGGCGGCAGCGTTGTCGTGGGGGATACCGTGGAACTCGGTTACGTCGATCAATCCCGTGATGACTTGGACGGCAGCAAAACGGTTTGGGAAGAAGTCTCTGATGGCCTCGATATTATCCGTATCGGCAGCTATGAGGTCGCATCGCGTTCTTACGTGGGGCGTTTTAACTTTAAGGGATCCGATCAGCAAAAGTTTGTAAAAGACCTATCCGGTGGAGAGCGCAACCGCCTGCATTTGGCTAAATTATTAAAGCAAGGTGCCAACGTATTACTCCTCGATGAACCGACTAACGACCTCGATGTCGAAACCCTCCGTGCGCTCGAAGAGGCGCTGCTGGCCTTTCCGGGTTCCGCGCTGGTCATCTCCCACGACCGGTGGTTCCTGGATCGGATCGCGACGCACATTTTGGCTTACGAAGACGACGGCAGTGTGGTATTCCACGAGGGCAATTACACCGACTACGAAGTCGATCGTCGGCAACGTCAAGGAGCGGATGCAGCAGTACCCAGCCGGGTGAAACACCGTCGACTCAAATAGTCTCTGAATAACAGTCACGCGGTATCCGTCACACGGTAAGCGTCTGTCGATACCGATGACAACAGGCTGAGCTTAACCTTATGAACATGCCTCTAGGGCTTCAGATAAGCGCGATACCGGTACCACCTCAAGGTTGGGAATCGGTTTTTTAGGCGCATTGCCCTTCGGCACAATGGCGCGTCTAAAACCGTGCTTCGCCGCCTCAGCCAAACGCTCCTGACCACTGGCCACAGGACGAATCTCACCAGACAAACCAACCTCTCCGAACACCACCCAGTCTTGGGGCAACGGTCGATCGCGGAGGCTCGATACCACTGCGAGTAATAACGCTAAGTCAGCCGAGGTCTCCATCACTCTCACCCCCCCCACTACATTCGCAAACACATCCTGATCACCCACCTGAATGCCGCCATGCCGGTGGAGTACCGCCAGCAACATCGCTAATCGATTCTGTTCGAATCCGACCGTAACGCGCCGCGGATTACCCAGTGAGCTGTCATCAACCAACGCTTGGATCTCCACCAGCAAAGGTCGAGTCCCTTCCCATACGACGACAACCGTCGTCCCTGGTGCAATGTGCTCTGACCGATCCAAAAATATTGCCGAGGGGTTGGTCACCTCGCGCATACCCGTATCGGTCATGGCAAAAATGCCCAACTCATTGACCGCGCCAAAGCGATTTTTTTGACCGCGCAACGTTCGGTAACGGGTGTCATGGTCGCCTTCGAGCAGGATCGAGCAATCGATCATATGCTCGAGTACTTTGGGCCCCGCCAAGCTGCCATCCTTTGTAACATGACCCACTAATATCAGCACTGTCCCTGTTTGTTTGGCATAGCGGGTCAGCTGTGAGGCACAGTCTCGAACCTGTGAGACGCTTCCGGGTGCCGATGTCAGCGTATCGCTATGCACCACCTGAATGGAGTCAACGACCAGGATTTTAGGTTGTAGGGATTCTGCAGACGCCAAAATAGCATCGACGTCGGTCTCTGCCATCAATTGCAGTTGATCTGTGGGTAACTGCAGGCGATTGGCTCGCAGAGCAATTTGCTCTGGTGACTCTTCACCGGTGACGTAGAGCGCCGAATGCGACGACGCCAACCGACACAGTGTTTGCAGCAGAAGCGTGCTTTTACCCGCGCCGGGATGCCCCCCTATAAGAATGCTGGCGCCCGGGACAAACCCACCGCCTAACACACGATCAAATTCGTCGAACCCAGATGCCAATCGGGGTAAATCGACAATGGAAACATCCTCTAGCCGCTTGACCGTCGCTAGACTGCCCGCAAAACCACCACGCGTCGCCGCCCGGCCGCTCGCTGCTTTTTTTGCCGCCGGCGCACTCAAGCGGAATTCAGTCAGCGTGTTCCATGCTTGGCATTCCCCGCATTGGCCCTGCCACTTGGGGAAATCTGCCCCACAATCGTTGCAGACAAACGCTGTTTTTGCCTTGGCCACGCGAAACTCCTGAGAAACTGATCCTAAAGGCTGTATTGATCGAGCTAAGCCGGTATCCTATCAGACCATTTGGTTTGCGCTCGATCACCATGCCTTCCGGTTCCCTCATTCCCGACCGACAATTGACTTTCTCGCCCGAGCTGGCCGAGACCATCGGTTTAGAAGAAGCGATTTTACTGCAAGCACTGGGCACCAAACTGACCAATTGCGATGGTTGGACAACGATCGTGCTCCAGGAACTCCAGCAAACACTGCCCTTTTGGTCGATAGACCACATTATTCAACTGAGCGATAAATTAGTGGCGCTGGGCATTCTCGCGCGCTCATCGCATCACGACGCCGCGATATTGATCCTGTCGGCAACGGCGTTGGCGGAGCCCTCACGGCGCGTTGAGTCTGAGCCAGCTACCCCGACCCATCATCCCGGCAGTGCATTCGAGGCTCACCGCCGTCACTGGCAACCCAGTGATGCGTTGATTGATCTACTGGTGATGACCCAGGGAATCCCTCGCACGTTTGTCGACTCCATCGCGTCACAGTTTCTGCCCTCAGAGAGCGGCCGAGATATCGATACCCAATTTCGGCAACATGCCCTCGCACGCTGGCGAGCGCAACAAGGACTCACCACGGCATTTGAGATCAGCACCCCACCGCCATTTGGCAAAGACTGGCGGCCGAATCAAGATGCCTTCGAAATTCTCGAGCAAGCAGGCATTGATCCAGAATTTGCCGACTCTGTGAGAGGGGAATTTGTGCTGTATTGGCGAGAACGGGGCGGGCCCCCTAAAGAAATTAATACCCGCTTTGTCGAACACGTCCGCCGTCGTTGGTTACGTCATACTAGTCAGATACATCACAGCACGGAGCCGACCCGTATACCACGACACTGGCAACCCGACGTGGCGGTCTATGACACCCTTGGACTGGCCGGCATCTCGGAACAAGATGCCAAGGCATTTCTGCCCGAGTTTGTGATGTATTGGCTCGACAGCAATGAAGTACACACTTCTTGGAACAGCAAGTTTCTGCAACATGTGAAGCGCCAAACTCAGAGCGCGAACTATGGAGATCCCAATGGCGGAGCAAAAGGACGCGGCGGCGCTGGCGCAAACCATCGTTCAAAGGACCGAAGCCTCAACGACGACCTCACCGACACCAGCTGGGCCAACTGACGCGTCAGAACCGCCCGACGCGCAAGGCATTGAGGCCATTAATCAGGTTTTCGGGCTATTCCGACTGAACTACCACAACCAATATTATGCCGCGTGGTCTGATTCAGAGCAGGTCAAGCAAGTCAAACGACTTTGGCTTGAGGCGCTTGATGCCTATCCCACCGCAGTCGTCTTACGTGCCGCTCAACATGCCATTGAAACCAGTGACTATTTGCCGACGCTCAACCGCATGATCGACGCCTGCCGACATGGCATGAGTGATCTGGGGTTACCGTCTCCCTATGACGCCTATCGGGAAGCCTGTCTCGCGCCCACGCCAAAAACAGGGGCGGCTTGGCGCCACCCTGCTGTCTACCTCGCGGGCTGCGACTGTGGCTGGTTTTTTTTAGCCAACGAGGCAGAGCATCGAACCTGGCCGCTATTTCGCGAACACTATGAGCGCTGGGTCAGTCGAGCAGCACGAGGCGAAATACTGAAGGGACCTGAGCGGGTCAGCATTGCAGCCCCTGACGATGAGCCACCGAGCACCGAGGAACAAGTCACGCAGTTAGCACAATTACGAAGAGAGACCGGTCTCTGACTCATTGGTTGGGCTGGCGCTATCAAGCCAATACGCAATGACCTCTCGTAACCGCGTCGCTTGCTCGATCATCTTCTGATGGTTCGCCAGTAGCTGCGCGTCATCCGTTTCTTTGCACGATTGTTCTAGCTCACTCGCAACAGCCGACAGCATCGGCGCAGTTAAGTTGGCGCTGGTGCCCTTTAATCGGTGTGCGATCTGCTGCAAAGAGGCTCGATCATTCGCCTCGATGGCAATAGTGCTGGCGTTTAAGTCGGCTGACAGTTCGTCGACAAACAGCTCCAGCAACGAGCGAACCCCGTCATGATTCCCCCCCATCAGCTCAATGAGCGCAGCAAAATCAATGGGAAGCGGTGGGTTTTGCATCGAGTTTAGTCAACCAACCAACCGGGCCTTAACAAGCGGCATTGCGGCTGTTTGAGTGCCCTAATAACCCGCGTAGTCATCGCGGGCAAGGTTTTCGAAACGGGTGAATTCACCCTGAAAAGCAAGCCGGCAAGTGCCGATGGGGCCGTTCCGTTGCTTGCCAATAATGATCTCGGCGACCCCCTTATCGGGCGAATCCTCGTGATACACCTCATCACGATAAATAAACATCACCACGTCCGCGTCTTGCTCAATCGCACCAGATTCACGCAAATCTGAATTAACCGGTCGCTTATTCGGTCTTTGTTCGAGCGCTCTGTTGAGCTGTGACAAGGCGACGACCGGACAACGAAATTCTTTGGCGATCGCTTTCAAGTTACGTGAAATCTCGGAAATCTCCGCGGTACGGCCCTCGTTGGAACCCGCCACCCGCATCAACTGGAGGTAGTCGATCATGATCATGGCAAGATCACCGTGCTCTCGCGACAATCGACGCACACGTGACCTGACTTCGGTTGGCGTCAGCGCCGGCGTATCGTCAATGAAGATCGAAGTATCCTTGAGTTTGGCCATCGCCGACGACAGTTTCGGCCAATCGTCTTGCTGTAACTTTCCCGTGCGAACCCGGGACTGATCAATTTTACCGAGCGAGGACATCATCCTAATCACCAGCTGCTCGGCTGGCATCTCCATCGAAAAAACGACAATCGGTTTTTCTGTATGAGCTGACGCGTTCTCAACCAAATTCATCGCAAAGCTGGTTTTACCCATCGACGGTCGGCCCGCAACAATCACTAAGTCTGAAGGCTGCAGTCCAGATGTTTTTTTATCCAAATCGATAAATCCGGTGGTGAGGCCCGTGATATCGCCCCCCGTATTATAAAGTTCCTCAATACGCTCCAACGCGCCGGAAAGCAGCGGTGCCATGCTCTGAGGCCCCCCTGATTTGGGCCCGCTCTCAGACACAGTCATGATCAGTCGTTCGGCCTCATCGACCAATTCGTCGGCGCTACGTCCCTCAGGGTTAAAGCCCGCGTTGGCAATGTCTTGCGCTGCATCAATGAGTTTGCGAAGCAGCGCACGTTCCCTGACGGCACGAGCGTAAGCGCTGACGTTGGCCGCCGTTGGGGTCTGCTCTACGAGGTCGGTCAGATAGGTGTGGCCGCCGGCCGCATCGAGCTCGCCGGTAGCCAGTAGCCGGTCGGCAACCGTAATGACGTCAATCGGTTCGTTACGATCCACCAACAGGGCGATCTGGCGAAAAATGGCGCGGTGCTCTGGACGATAAAAATCGCTGGCGTTCACTTGCTCAGCTATGGCGTCCCAGCTCTCCGGCGCTAACAAAATACCGCCTATCACCGAGCGTTCCGCCTCGATTGACTGGGGTTGCATGCGGATCCGGGATATATCCGGATCCTCAGAGCTGAAGGAGTTCAAAACGCTGCCTTTTGTTGTGCACCATCGGCCGGTCGCTGTGACGCTGACGCTCATTGAGCGGGCCCGTCATCAGCTACCGGGCCGAATAGAGTACCTGTGACAACGGCAACGCGCCAGCAGATATCGGAAGTTGCGGGGCTGATCGCCCCGGCGGGGGCTATTCAGCGATAATGTGGATCGCGACCGAGGTCGACACGTCGGCGTGCACCTGAATCATAATCTCAAATTCGCCCAGTTCACGAATGGCGCCCTCAGGCAATCGGACCTCCGCCTTATCGACATCACAACCGGCGGCAGTGAGCGCATCGGCAATATCGCGGGTGCCCACGGAACCAAATAACTTGCCTTCTTCACCAGCGGTGGCAGCAATCTCAATGGCCGTTAACGCTGCCAAGGCGTCGCCTCGCGCTTGCGCTGCGGCGAGGGTCTCGGAGGCGGCTGCCTCGAGCTCTGCTCGGCGCGTTTCAAATTTAGCGACGTTATCTTCTGTTGCAGCGACCGCTTTTCCCTGAGGGATCAGAAAATTGCGACCGTAACCCGGTTTCACGTCAACCGTGTCGCCTAGACCACCGAGACTACCAATATTTTCCAATAATATAACTTCCATCGTTTCTTCCTCTGTTAACCGGCAATGCGGTCGACCTTTTTCAATTCATAACCGACAGTGTCAGTCTCCATCGGGGCCTTGACCGGCAGATCGGCTCCACCTACCCCTAACATCGGCAAAGGTGTCAATCACGACACACCCCACCCACAACCACTTCACTGGATCGAGTACGATCCACAATGCATACATCAGAGCCAACCAAGTGACCCCCTTGCCCGCCCGCTTCGCAAAAGCATGAAGCAGCGAGAACCCCACAATAGTGAGGGGCAACACAACCACCGCGCTCCACACTCGCCAGTCAGCGCCCATCCACCAAAGGATCAGTGCCGCGCTGGCCATCAACACCACCGCGCCAACCGGTAGCCGTAATGCGCGAAACTCCTCTCCGAACCCACCCGGGTTATAAAGAGCGGCCTGCCAATACCGCCCCAAAATCAAACTCAGCAGCGCGATCACCGCGTTGCCGGTCGCCAGCAGTGCCGCGACCTGAGGCACCGACACCCCGTTAAACACCATCTCCGCGGCCTCACCTTGGGCCAGTTCCTGCTCGAACTGCGCCAGCGCCTGATTAAAGGTCGCGACTAACTCCTGTAAAAAAACACCATTGAACAGTGTTAAGGCAGCGCCACCGAGTAATGCTAGGGGCACACTTGCCATCACAGCCAACGATAGACTGACACTTTCTCGCAAAATGACCGCCAGACTAAACGTACCTAGCAATAACAGCACGCTTCCCGTATCACCGCTGATTGCAGCGATAATAATGGCGGGCAAGATTGCCCACAGTGTCAGCCAGCCGCCGGAGGCCGAACCGTTTCTTAACGTGACCAGTGCAATGGCTGCCGCACTGACCCAGCCAAATAACAAACTCCCCGACCCCAGTACCGCGACGCCTAGTGCTTGCCACCGGCCGCGCATGATAAATTCAGCGAGGCCGCGCATGGTTAACGCTTAATTGTGCGCGTCGGTATAAGGCAGTAACGCAAGATATCGCGCGCGTTTAACCGCCGTCGCCAGCTGTCGCTGATACTTCGCCTTGGTGCCCGTGATGCGGCTCGGCACAATTTTTCCGGTCTCTGATACATACTGCTTCAACGTGTCGAGATCCTTGTAATCAATCTCCTTCACACCCTCAGCGGTAAAACGGCAGAACTTTCGTCGTCGAAAAAAACGTGACATAGCTTATTCCTCGCTTGCTGCTTCTGAGTCTGCTGCCGGCTCGGCAGCTTCTTCAGAGGATGAATCCGCAGTATCTGCTGTCGCAGCTGCTTTACGCGCATCGTTATCGTTTCGTTCCTGATATCGCGCCTTACGCTCTTTGTCCTCACGCTCGGCTTTCATGAGCAAAGACTCTTCTAATACCGCTTCGTCGCGTCGGATGACCAGGTTACGAATGACGGCGTCGTTGTAACGGAAGGTAGTTGTCAACTCTTCCATGGCCTCGTTAGTGGCCTCGACGTTCATCATGACGTAGTGCGCCTTATGAATTTTATTGATGTGGTAAGCCAACTGCCGTCGGCCCCAATCTTCCAGGCGATGAACCGTGCCACCATCTTTTGTGATGACAGCGCTATATCGTTCAATCATTCCGGGGACTTGTTCAGATTGGTCCGGATGGACCATGAACACAACTTCG
The DNA here is from genome assembly GCA_018666055.1 of Halieaceae bacterium. Lineage (GTDB taxonomy): Bacteria > Pseudomonadota > Gammaproteobacteria > Pseudomonadales > Halieaceae > Luminiphilus. The sequence continues at coordinate 10,542 of JABJAS010000063.1, forward strand.
TAGTGTCGCACTCGCGTACTCCCTATGGTTAAAGCCACCCACGCTGTGGTGTGGCAAGGAGGAAAGGCCTTAATCGGCCCAGCCAAATTTTTGAGGTGCGGAGTCTACAAAGGTCACAACCGCTTTGCAAATGCCAAATTTGGGTGGCAAAACTGATACCGCGGCTCGCAATCAACCGCGACGTTGCCGCACCGCCTCAAACAAACAAATACCCGCCGCGACCGACACATTAAGGCTCGATACCTCGCCCGCCATGGGCAAGTGCACACTGTAATCGCACAACTCTTGGGTCAAACGCCGCATTCCCGACCCCTCCGAACCCAGCACTAGCGCACACGGACCAGCTAAATCTTGTTCAAAAAGTGTCTCGGTGGCATCGCCACTGGTGCCCACAATCCAAATACCTGCTGCTTTGAGCGACTCGATTGTCCTCGCCAAATTCGTGACTCTCAGCCAAGGCACCGATTCAGCGGCACCGCAAGCCACTTTGCGCACCACCGCGTTGAC
>JABJAS010000064.1 GCA_018666055.1 Halieaceae bacterium
ACTGAGCCGATGCGCCAGCGCTTCAGCGATTAAAGCGCCTTGGGTATCCTCGATCGCCTGCTGCTTAGCTTCCTCTGGCATGTCATACACGATAACTAAACGCAGCGTAATATCCATAAACATCAGAGTTCGAAAAGGTAATGTCGGTTCGGGCACACGGGTGCTCGCGTAGGTAGCAATGACGCCACCGGTGGCGATGCACTCCATTACCTCGGGCAGGTTGGCACCAAACTCAACATCGACAACGCGCTGTATCTGCTGCCCCTGTAACTGCTCACGAAGTTGTGCTCCCCAGCCCGGCTGGTGGTGATCGACCACCACCTCAGCGCCCAAATCAAAACACAGCGCTCGGTCATCGGAGTTCCCCGCCGTCGCCACAACCCGAGCACCAAAGTGTCGGGCCCATTGAATCGCGTAATACCCAACGCGACCCGCACCCCCCGTAACCAGCACCCACTGGCCAGCAACAGGGCCGTCGGCAGTCACGCAGCGATGCGCTGTCATGATCGGAATGCCGATACAGGCACCCACCTCAAAAGACGCGTTATCAGGTAAAACGGGCGCCCGACGACTGTCAATGCAGACCCACTGTGCAGCTGTACCGCCCGAGCGACCGTGCTGTGCCTGGTAAACAAAGACGCGCTCCCCCACGCGGGTTGGAGAAACGCCATCACCAACGGCCTCGATCACACCGGCACCATCGCTATGAGGAATCACCGGCCCTGTATCGAGCAAGTCTGGGAAAGCGCCCGCGCGTTTTTTCACATCGGAAGGATTAACACCCGTAGTGTGCATACGCACCAAGACTTCCCCCGACGCCGGCTGCGGTGTGGGTCGGTCACCCTGCTGCAATACCGTCGCTGCCTGACCGAACTGTTCAAACCAAACTGCCTGCATACAATATTCCTCTAGCCCCAATAACCCTCGACCCTTAGGGATCAAGCCAGTTAGCCAGTGATTCGGTATGGCCATCAATGGCGATAGCTTGGCCAGAAACTTTTTTACCACCGGGACCTGCTAAAAAGCTGACCATTGCAGCAATGTCTTCGGGATCAGTGAACTGGCGTAACGAACCCTGCCGCTGGTACACCCTACGAATATCGTCCGCTTCCATGCCTCTCGCCTCAGCGTCGCGATTGATCACCCCTTCGATTCGAGGGCCCGACACGCTTCCGGGGCACAGTGCATTGACGCGAATGTTCCAGGGACCCAGTTCCATTGCCCAGGTTTTGGCAAGGCCAATAGCTGCCCACTTGGAGGCCGCGTAAGGCGAGCGCAGAGGGCAACCTGAGAGTCCCGCATTGGATGACATGTTGATGATGGCACCGTTGCGTTGTGCCTTCATAAGGGGAATAGCGTGGCGTGTCATATAAAACAAGCTGTTAAGGTCGGTATCGATGGTGCGTTGCCACTCGTCGACCGCAAGATCTTCAAGGGCACCTTGTGGGCCGGCGATGCCTGCATTGTTCACCAGCAGATCGAGGCGCTGATGCTGAGCGGCAAACACCGTAAAGGCCTCATCAACCTGATGGGGGTCAGAAACATCACAAACCTTGGCACTGCCCTCACCATAAACCCGCTGAAACTGGGCGACATGATCAGGATCAATATCAACGATAAAAAGCAGGTACCCCAGTTCGTGAAGTGACTGAGCAATCGACAGGCCAATGCCCGATCCCCCCGCCGAAATAATTGCTACTGATTGATCAGACGACACGCGGACTCCTCTGCTTAGCCATAAATTATTGCGGGATCGATAGCACTGAGAGCATGGCCCAACCGATTGGCTTCAAAGACCTCACCAACAAAGAACTCCAGTGACTGGCCTCGTCGATAAAACACGTTTTAGCGCCTCTACGCTTCGCTGGACAGGTCAGGAGCATTTTGGCTCTGGCGGTCGGCTTGCAAGGACTTCAGCAAACCGTAGCCCGCTGGCCACAGCGTCAATACAAGCGGGAGCGACACCACCAGCACCGCCGTCTGCGCCTCGCGAATACCCCCGGCATACATGAGCGCTATCGGTAATATGGCAACGGCAATTGCCCAGAACAAGCGATGCCAGCGCGGAGGATCCTCAGAGGGATGTAGCTGCTCTGTGGCACTGGTGGCCAGAGTATAAGAGGCACTGTCGTAGGTGGTCGCGCAGAAGATCACCGACACAAAACACAACAGCCCAATGATGAGCCCTGCGAGAGGCAGGGTATCGAGCCCGGCAATGATCGCTGCATTCCCTCCTGAGCTTTCCATAACCGCCATGACATCAAGCTTGCCCTGCACCTGTAAGCCAAGACTGTGGTTACCCAGCAACATATAAAATAGCCAGCACCCCAGAGAGCCAAGTATCAACATGCCGAGAACCACCTCGCGAATCGTCCGGCCTCGAGATATTCGACTGACAAACAAACCGACAAAAGGACCGTAAGACACCCACCAAGCCCAGTAGAAAATAGTCCAGTCCTCGACAAACCCTGAGCGACCAATCGGGTCTGTCCAGAAGGTCATAGCAATGGTGTTTTG
>JABJAS010000065.1 GCA_018666055.1 Halieaceae bacterium
ACTTCGTTACCGTGATAGACCTCGAGTCGAGCGCCTGGATCCGCCTCATTGATCACGACCGCATCCACGCCATGACCGGCTAGCTCCTTGGCAAAGGCCTGCATTGCGGGCACCACAGTATTTTTCTGAAACGCGCGCACCGTTGAGTCAGCGGGATATTCAAAGAGATTGGTCAGCCGCTCGCGCCATTGCTGCGCCTGTGCCGGCGGCGGTGCTGGTGTCGACACTGCCTGACGCTTGGCGCCGTCGACCCTAATTGATTTGGCGAAACCCAAAAAAGCGCCTAGCAATGCAATCGCAAAGGGCAATGCACTCGCAATGGTGGCGGCTTGCAGCGCCTGCAGGCCGCCGCCAAGCAAGAGCACCGATGCCGTAATGGCAATCACTAACGTCCAAATTGATCGCTGAAGTGCGGGCGTGTCATCCCGGCCGCGCGCGCTGAGCATATTGAGTACCATCGCCCCGCTGTCGGCCGAGGTAACAAAGAAAATGACGATCATGCCAAGGCAAATCATGCTCAGCAGCTCGGTCGCCGGCAAAAACTCAAGGAACCGGAATAGCCCCACCGCAGGGTTATCGATAATCGCATCACCGAGTTCCGTCACACCCTGATTTAAAATCAACTCAATCCCGCTACCACCCAGCACGCCCAGCCACAAACAGACAAATAATGTCGGTACTACGGTCACGCCAATCAGAAACTCCCGAATGGTCCTCCCTCTGGAGATACGCGCCACAAAAATACCGACAAAGGGGGTCCAACTGATCCACCACCCCCAGTAGAAAATGGTCCAGTCGCCCAACCAGTTAGTAGGCGCGTACACATAGAGATCAAAAGTTCTTGGCACCACACTGGCGATATAGCCGCCGAAGTTTTGCAGTGTGCCTGACAATAGCAGTGCCGTGGGGCCGGCGAATAAGATCAGCAGCAACAGCGAGACGGCCAACACCGTATTAATCTCAGACAGTCGTTTGATGCCTGAATCCAGACCCAAAATCACTGAAACGGTGGCCACAGCCATGGTGGCAAAAATCAGTAACACTTGAACCCAGGCATCTATTGCTACACCAAAGAGGTAATTCAGCCCCGTGTTGATCTGCAACACACCGAGACCCAGACTCACCGAGATACCGCAGGTGGTACAAATCACCGCAAAGACATCCACCGAGGCACCCATTGGCCCATAGATTCGATCACCAATCAGGGGATAAAAGGCCGATCGGAGTGTTAACGGCAAGTTATGGCGGTAAGAAAAATAGGCCAATACCATCGCCACCGCAGCGTAAGTGGCCCAAGCATTAAATCCCCAGTGCAAATAGGTCAGTTGCATGGCTCCGGCAGCAGCGGCCTCAGTGCCCCCCTCGCCAACCGGGGGCGACAAAAAGTGCAAAACCGGCTCAGCAACACCGTAAAACAATAACCCGACACCCACACCAGCGGCGAACAACATGGAAAACCAGGATAAAAATCCGTAATCAGGCTCGGCATGATCCGGGCCCAGTTTGATATCGCCGTAGCGAGAAACCGACAGCACCAGCACCATGACAGCAATGAGGGCAATCACCAGCACATAAAACCAGCTTGCCGCTTTGACAATTGCGGCCTGTAAATCCGCGAACACCGCGGCACCGTCTCCCGGCATCGTCACCACGGCCACCACGCCGATGGCTAAGAGCACCAGCGCGGGGTAAAACACGGCAGGATCAATCGAAAATTCGGGGCGAGCTAGACGCGTCATAGTTCAGTTTCTAAGTGAGTTGGACGCAGTGTAACCGATGATCGATTATCCGCGGCGGAACCGTTTCAAGCAGGGACCCCCCCTGCGGCATCGCCTGTTTATCAGGCCGGCCTGAGGATGGCCCGATCACGTCAAATGGGGCCTGCACCGACTGTGGCCAATCCGCTCAGTGCAGGCGACTTGCGGCGACTTCAAGCGTGCAAATATGGCTTGTTCCGAACAAGGAGTGGGGTTTGCAGGTGGCGGTGATAAACGGTAGGCTCCATGGTAACTATAAAAATCAAAACCACAATTAACCTGTCATTCAAAAAGAAGGGAATCCGTATGTCTCATCCCCAAAGTTTTCAACGCACACCGTTAGCCGCCGCGCTCGGTTTTGCGCTCTTACCGTTAGTTTCTAGCCCCGTCCACGCGCAACTCGAAGAAGTTGTGGTGACGGCAACCAAACAGGCTGAAAGCTTGCAAGATGTGCCAATCTCCGTGAACGCCCTGTCGGGTGATTCCATGCGCGAGCAAGGCATCATGACCTTCGACGAATATGTCAACTTTTTGCCTAACGTAGTCGATGCAGGTAATGCACCCGGCATGCGTGAAAT
>JABJAS010000066.1 GCA_018666055.1 Halieaceae bacterium
CACTCGGTATTGTTGGCACCGCGACTAGGCATCTCAGCATCGCCGCAAATGGGCCTGCCGTTCAATGACATATTACCGGCTACCTCAATGGTCCATTCATGGCTTGCTGGGTGAGAGTGGCTCGATTATCGGTCTCAGGTAAATCACCGATCAGCCGCGAGCGGCCTTTGAAGCATGCCGAAACCTGAGCTAGGGTCCTCCAATAAGGCTAAGGCAAGTTCAACCAGTACGGAGACCAGCGAGTCCGCTGACGAACGGGTGCCGCGCCGGCCCCCTGATCAAGTCGCAAGGTCACTGCGCCAGCAGTGGCAGTGTTCAACACCTCCGCCTGCCCTACCTGCGCTAATCGCTCTAACACCTCATCATGAGGGTGACCGAAGGCATTAGCGAACCCCGCGCTGATCAGCGCCCAATCTGGCCGGGCCCATTTGAGCAGTGCGTAACTTGTTGAGGATCGACTGCCATGATGCGCCACCACCAAGTGAGTGGCCGCCAATGCGTCTCGCCAAAACAGCACTAACTCCCTTTCTTTACTCGATGACATATCGCCGAGTATTAATACACGCGCCGCTGTCGTGCTGATCAACAGCGCACACGATTGGTCGTTGCGGCTCAATTCGTCTTGGCCTGTGCCATTTAGGACCAAAAACTCGACCGACTCCCAGCGCCACCGCTCGCCATTTCGGCAAGGTTCGCCAGAGAAGCCCAAATGACGCCCAATGGCAATCTGCTGTTGAATCACATCGAGCCCGCCGCTGTGATCACGATCACCGTGACTGATGATCAAGGTATCGAGCGCATCGATATGCTGATGCCTAAAATAAGGCAGGAGTACTTTGTCAGCCTGCGTGAGCTGATCTGGTCTCCCGTCCCCCGTGTCATACAGCAAGGCACGATCACCCGACTGCACGATCACCGCGAGGCCTTGTCCAACATCGAGCGCTGTCAGCGTGACTGCCTTACTTGCCCCCTGCACCTCCACCACACTCAATGCCACACCCACTAGCAGCGCTATGGCTCGTCGCGGATAATGAGCCCAAAGCCCGATTGCCACCACCCCCATCGAAAAACCAATCCAGCTCAGCCCGCTCTGAATCACGCCTACCGATCGGCAGTACCACAACACCATCGAAAGTGCGGGGACGAGAGATTCCCAAGTGATTCGACACAGCCACCATAGCCCCTCCGCTAAGGATGGCATCCACTCCGACGAGGCAAGCCCGATCAAGCCCAGCGGCACCATCACTATCGATACCAACGGCACTAACAGCAGATTAGTCGCAATGCCCAACCCACTGGCCTCGCCAAACCAAAAAAGCGTCAGTGGCGTCAAAAACACCACCATTTGCAGCTGCAACGCCGCCAAGCCGAAGCGTCCTCTATTGCCCCGCAATCCGCAGACAAGCAACCAGGTTGCGCAGGCGCTGAGCCAGAAGCTAGCACCTAATAAGACCCGAGGGTTCCATAACACCATGGCAACCAAGGCGAGTAGTAAGGCCCGATGGCTCCGAGTTGACCACCCCAGTATCGTGGGCACCTGAGTCATCGCCAGCATTAAATAAGCGCGTGTCACCGGCAACGTGGCGCCGACTAACAAGGCATAAACACCTGTGATCACGAGCACGACAACAGCAATGCAACGGCCTCGACCGCACTCTCCACGAAAGGTGACAAATCGACGCGGCAAGCCCAAGATCAACTGGCACAGGGCCGCCAGTAGACCAATGTGCAAGCCGCTAATCACAAGAATATGGACAACGCCGAGGTGGCGAAAATCACGCCACCGGTCGCGATCAATGCCCCGGGTATCGCCCAATATCAGTGCGCGCAAAATGATCCAGCCTTCTCCTACCCCCTTAGACCAGGCCGCTACTCTTCTCGATCTGAAGCGATGAAGCAGACCAGGCTCAGCGACTAACTGCCACTCACCCTTCACGGTCCCGATGGCATCGACACTGCGGCTAGCGGATCGAGCCTGGTCAGGAACGCTTCCTGGGTTCCATTGACTCGGTAGTGGTTTTAACTGAACACGAGCCGTCACGGTGGCGCCATAACGCACCGCCTTGTGCCGCTCTTTGTCCGGCACGTACTGGCGGACCCATAAACGCCGTGGCCCTTGGCAGCTGGGCTCAAGGACATCTACCCGATCGAGTTCGGCACTTACTTGCCACTGATCAGCCATCAATTGCTGCCAACGAGGGAGCGTTGCAATACGCCCGATGACCGTCTGCTCTTGTCGCATACAGGCCTCTGGCAATCTCGACTCATGCCAGATCACACCGTTGATCGCGCCCAACATCAATCCGACCAACCCTGCAAACACGGGCGCGGATCGCCAACGAATCGCAACGGGCAGCAATAGCGCCGCGGCCAACCCCCAGTGCGGCATAGGCAGGGCTAAGCTCGTGCCTGCCCCTAAGCCCAATGCCGCTAGATCGCGATCGCGCAGTGGCATCATCACCTAGAGAGACCCACTGAATCAGTCAACACCGGTCTCGCTAATCGTTCATCACACGTCGGCGATAAGTGAACCAACTAATACCAGTATCCAACACATCTCTGGACAAATATGCTCGCTAAACGATTATCATGACGCTCCCCATTACTGTTCGACGCCACGACGCCCGGATGCTGAAAAAATATCTTACGAAATGGATTCCGAATCCGAGTCGGCTACGGCAACATCGATCACTGCGATTATTTGGTAGCTGGACAGAAGAATCGCGGCTTTGGCATCTGAGTCGACAAAGTGCTTCGAAAGCCTTTGCCATTGGTTTGTATTGCTGCATGCTGCCCATTCCGGGACAGATGTTCATCGCTGTGGCGCTCGCTATCATCTTTACCGCCCATCTGCCGATCAGCTTCGCCCTGATCTTCGTCACCAACCCATTCACCATGCCAGCGATTTTTTATGGGGCTTACAAGTTAGGCGCCTGGATCATCGGAACCGATCCCATCGAGGTAGAATTTCAAGCCTCTTGGACCTGGTTTACACAGAGCCTTGACGACATTTGGATACCGCTGGTGGTGGGATCGCAAGTACTCGGCATTCTGCTTGCCGGACTCGGCTATCTGATCATCGACGCCTTATGGCGAAACGCCATTAAACGCCAATGGGAAGCCCGCCAGCGCAAAAGAAATCAGTGAGTCAGCGTCTCCGCTATCGGCAATGAGGCGGCTCGAAGTGCCGGCACGATTGAGGCCAGCACAGAGAGCGCCATGGCGATCGCCGTGGTGGTCGCAAAATCCTGCCAGCGAATATCGACTGGCACGAAAGCCAGTGGATAGACGTCGGTTTCGAGTAATGGATAATCCAGCCACTGCTCAAGGCCGGTCGCGAGATCGGGGGCAAAGACGGCCATCACTGCTCCAAGGCAGGCACCAAGCGAGCATCCCACTGCTCCAATCATGGCTCCCTGCAAAAAAAATATCGTGACAATATCTGACGCTCGAGCGCCCATCGCCGCCAACATCGCGATCACTTTGCGGCGATCAGTGACCACCAGCATTAGCGCCGACACCACGTTAAACGCCGCGACAACAATAACGATCAACAAAATGAGCCCGATCAAATCACGTGACAGCTGGATGGCGGAGTAGAGATTGCCATGAGTCCGCCGCCAGTCTGTCACCTGAAATCGCGATGACACCTGCTGCGCCACTTGCCAGCGCATCTGGCTCGCTGCAAAAACATCGGTTAACTGCAGCGCCAACCCTGTCGTGACTCTATTGGACTCTGCAAACGGCTTAAACGTATCGTGATGTACCAGCGCGAGTCCCTCATCTAACTCCGTTTTCGAATCTAGCACCGCTGATAAACGGACACGAATGGGCTCTAAACCCACCGTCGTCTCTGCCGGCAAAATGAACGTCACCCAATCGCCCACCGACAAGCCAAGCCGAGATGCCAGTGCAGCGCCCAGAATCAAGCTGTCAGCTTTCCACTCAGACAAAGCCGGCTTCAACAAGCGCGCATAATCAGCAACTGAGTCCTCGCCAACCGAAGTCAAGCTCGCCGCCATAACAGATTGGCCCCGCATCACTAAGGCGTCGGCTGTCGCGAAATAGCGCACTTTGGTAATGCCGCGGTCACTTGCTAGCTGATCTGCCAGCACATGCCACTGAGTCGATGTATCGGAATTGGTGACCTCCACATGGGGCACCAAAGACAAGATGCGTTCCCGCATTTCCAAGTCGAACCCGTTCATGACTGACTGAACCGTCAGCAGAATCGCAATCGCCAATGCCAACCCGACAATTGCAATGCGAGATAAAAAGGCCGAAAGACCTTGGCCCGGGTCTAATGTTTGCCGGAGAGCGATATCAAAGCGCAGTCGCCACGGCACTAGGGCTGCTCCAGCTGTCCAGCTTTAAGAACGCACTGTCGGTCCATTTGATTCGCTATGATGGGATCGTGGGTGACAACGATGAAAGCGGTAGCGCTCGCCTTGAGGGTCGCCATCGCAGACAACACTTGAGCCGCAGTGTCGGGATCAAGGTTGCCAGTGGGCTCATCCATCAATACGCAGGCAGGCTCATTCACCAGCGCTCTCGCAATCGCGACCCGCTGACGCTCCCCTCCCGACAATGCGGCTGGGCGATGCGATAGACGATCGGATAGGCCCAACTGTGTCAGTAAATCGCCGGCACGCGACTGCGCCTCCCGTTTGCTACTGCCACCGATACGCGCTGGCATGGCGACACTTTCGATCGCTGAAAACTCGGGCAGCAGATGATGCATTTGAAAGACAAAGCCCAAGCGTTGATTCCGCCAATAACTCCGCTCACGATCCGTCATCTCGGACAAAATGCGGCCGTCCACTTTGACGACACCTGATGTGGGGCTGTCAAGGCCACCTAAGAGGTTGAGCAGCGTCGATTTACCGGCCCCAGAAGCACCCACCACCGCTACCCATTCCCCAGCGCTCATGGCTAAGTTCAAATCAGCAAGCACTTCGATATCGCGCAACCCATCGGAATAACGCTTGGTAAGCTGCTCTGCTTGTAATACGAGGTCAGACATAGTTCAACACCTCAGCAGCGGGAATGCGTGAAGCGCGCCACGCGGGATAGACACTCGCTCCCGCGCTCAGTGTGAGAGCAGTGACAACGACAGCCACCACGTCACGCCAAAGCAGGATAGAAGGCAAGCCACCAATGTAGTACACCGCAGGATCAAACAAGACCACCCCCACTACCTGCTCAAACCACAGGGATAAATCTGAAATAAAGACGGCCAGCCCAATGCCCAGCGCGGCCCCCAGTGCAATGCCCACCAATGACAGTAGCAACCCATGACCTAAAAATAACAGTAATAAATGGCGCGTTGTTAATCCTAATACCTGCAAAATCGCGATGTCGCCGCGTTTCTCGGTCACCGACATGGTCAGCGTAGAAATCAAATTAAACGCTGCAACCAAGATAACCGAAGTCAGCAATATGCCTACGGTGATCTTCTCCATCTTAATCGCCGCGAATAACGAGCCCTGTGAGGTGGTCCAATCACTCAGAGCCATCGGCTGGCTACCCAGCCGTCGAAAGGCCGCCTGATCGGTCAAGGCAAGCTGGCGATCGGTTAACTTGACCTGCACTCCCTGCCTGCCTGACGGACCCAGCAGTCTGTGCGCAGTCTCATACGACACATACGCTTCTCTGGCGTCTGGCCCCGCACCGACCGAAAACAAACCCACGACCTTCAACAGGCGGCTCTTTGGATAGACACCAAGCGGACTGACGGTGAGTCGCGGCAAAAACACCTCAACCTCATCCCCCGGCGAAACCCGTAGCATGCGCGCGAGGTCAGCACCCAAAATGACGGAAAAAGGTTCGCTTACTAGGCTATCGAGTCCTCCCGAAACCAGGTGCGCGCCGAGATTGATCACGCTGATGAGGCCGTCGGTAGGAGCGCCAATGAGTGTGGCGCCCCGAGTACGCCCCCCTACTTGCAACAATGTCGTCGCTCGCTGAAACGGCGTGGCCGCCACGACGTTGGGCTGCTCCCTCGCCCGCCGAGCCAATTCGCTCAGTTCGTCCATGGTCGGCATTGAGGGCTCAAGAACCAAGTCCGGGGTCACTGATAGTAACCGCTGGTGCAGCTCACTGGAAAAGCCATTCATCACCGACAACACCATGATGAGTGCCGCGACCCCAAGCATCATTCCAATGAGTGAGGCCATCGCCACAAAACGAGTGAATCGGCGCTGCCCACTACCGAGGCTGAAACGAAAGATAATTTCTAGTGTTAGCGGCATAGGAATGGCCATGAGACTCGGCGACCTTAGTCCAGCTCTAGCATCACCGATTTGGCGAGCGACGCTGATCGTCAGGATCAAACGCTTGGACAGTCGACGGTGTCATTTCCGTGTCACAGCGCTGTGGATCACCGCCACAAATTTCGCAGTCTTGGTTGATCCCCACCGCACCGAGTCCGCCGCAGGATCCCTTGATCGGCGCACGACCGAATATGACGCCGACAGACATGGCCGTCATAATCAAAACGAATACCAACAACGCGAGCAAAAAAGTCATTTTATATCCTTGAGTATCGGCCGCTATGGCGCAACCGGTTCTATCCATTGCGTCATGGATCTGCTCGTCAGGGTTTCGAGCTCGTTGCCCGAGCGCCTCAACAAATACACTGCTAAATCCCGCTGTTCGGCCACCGCTAAGGCTTGAGTCGAACCCATCACCGTTAAGGCAGTCGCCCACGCATCCGCCATCATCGCAGAGCCATGCACCACTGTCACGGAGACAAGATCGTGCTGAATGGGATACCCCGTTAATGGATTGATGAGGTGTGAGTAACGGCGCCCTTCATGTTCGAAGAAGTTGCGGTAATCCCCTGACGTTGCGATACCTACATCGGTCACCGCCAATGCCGCCTGCACACCGCCCCGAGTCTCCGCAAGCGGGCTTTCCACCGCGATGCGCCAGGCATCGCCTCGAGGACTCAATCCCCGCACGCGCACCTCGCCGCCAATCTCCAGCATATAGTGCACAATGCCCGCCTCATCCAACGCGTCCGCACCCAAGTCGACCGCGTACCCTTTGGCTAAGGATGAGAAATCCAACGCCAACCCAGGCACCTCTTTAGCGAGCAGGCGAATTTCAGGCTGCCAAGACAGCTGCTCAACCCCCACTGCATGCATCGCATCGGTAATGGCTAACGGTGTGGGAAAACGCGTGGGACCCTCTGGTCCAAACCCCCATAGCTCAGACAAGGCGCTCACGGTCACATCATAAGCACCGCCGGTCACCTCACTTAAGGTCAAAGCCGTAGACAGTACGTAAGCAAAATCCCAGTCGACTTCAACAGGGGTATTGGCGGGCAGCGTGTTGAAGCGGCTAATGAGGCTAGTCGACTGATAGTGGTTCATACTGCTGTTGACCAGCTCGAAAACCGATTCAATCTCGGCACGCACCGCGGCAGGGTCGACTGCGTCACCGGCATCGCTGTAGGTCAGTGACCAGCTGGTGCCAAAAACAGCTCCACCCATCGTGACAGGACGATCATCGAAACCACAGCCCGCTAAACAGCAAAAAGCCAGCACAAGTGCTGGCCTTACGCAGTGCTTAATGCTCAGTATCATCCGCCAAAGTCGTCGAGGAAAATGTTCTCACGCTCAACACCCAGATCCAGCAGCATGTTGATGACGGCTGAATTCATCATGGGCGGGCCACACATGTAGTACTCGCAATCTTCTGGCGCAGGATGATCCTTCAGGTACTCTTCGTAGAGCACGTTGTGAATAAAGCCCGTTAAGCCTTCCCAGTTATCTTCCGGCTGGGGGTCTGACAGCGCCACGTGCCAGTTAAAATTCTCGTTGGCCGCGTCCAACCCATCGTAGTCTTCGACATAGAACATCTCTCGCAACGAGCGCGCGCCGTACCAGAAACTGATTTTTCGGTCGGTGCCAAGTCGCTTCAACTGATCAAACAGATGAGAACGCATCGGTGCCATACCGGCACCACCGCCGATGTACACCATCTCACTTTGGGTTTCTTTTGCAAAAAACTCGCCAAAGGGGCCGTAGACATTCACCGTGTCGCCTGGTTTGAGATTAAACGCCCAACTCGACATGATCCCAGGCGCGATTCCCTCACTGCCCGGCGGCGGTGTGGCAATCCGGATGTTAAACTTCACGATGCCTTTTTCTTCGGGGTAATTCGCCATCGAGTAAGCGCGAATCGTGGTGTCTTTGCAGGCCGACTCGATATTAAAAAAACCAAATCGCTCCCAGTCGCCTCGGTACTCTTCCTCGACATCGAAATCGCTGTATTTCACTTCATGAGGGGGGCACTCCAGCTGCACATAGCCACCCGCACGAAAATCGACGCTCTCTCCCTCTGGCAGCCGCAGGACCAATTCCTTGATGAAGGTGGCGACATTTTCATTGGACTCAACCGTGCACTGCCACTGCTTGACGCCAAAGACTTCCTCGGGAACCTGAATCTTAAGGTCCTGTTTGACCGGTGTCTGGCAGGACAAACGCCACCCTTCGGTCGCTTCACGGCGCGTAAAGTGGGATTCCTCGGTGGGCAGCATGGCACCGCCACCCGTCTCAACAACACACTTACATTGGGCACAGGTGCCGCCGCCGCCACAGGCGCTCGCTAGAAATAAATCGGCGTCGGCCAATGTTTGCAGTAGCTTTCCGCCTGCAGGCACCTCAATGGTGCGCTCGCCATTAATTTCTATGCTGATGTTGCCACTGGCAACCAATCGGCTCCGCGCGGAAAGGATCACCAGCACCAACGCGAGAATAATCGCGGTAAACATGCCGGTGCCATAAATGATGGTCATATCCATTACCTGAACTCTCCCATTCGATTGACCCTATTTAAATGTCGATGCCACCAAAGGACATAAAACCCAGTGACATCAGCCCTACGGTAATAAAGGTGATCCCGAGGCCTTGCAGTCCCTCGGGCACATCACTGTACTTCAATTTTTCACGAATTCCCGCGAGGGCGACAATCGCCAGAGCCCAGCCCACGCCGGCGCCAGCGCCGAACACCGCACTCTCTGCAAAGTTGAAGCTTCGCTCGACCATCAACAATGACGCACCCAAAATGGCACAGTTCACCGTGATCAGCGGCAAAAACACGCCGAGGGTGGCGTAAAGCGCAGGCACGTACTTATCGAGAAACATTTCTAGAATTTGCACCAGCGCGGCAATGACGGCGATGTAGCTCAATAGCCCGAGGAAGCTCAAGTCAACATCGGGCATTCCCGCCCAACTCAAGGCCCCGTCAGCGAGCAAATTCTGATAAATCAGGTTATTCACCGGCACAGTAATCGCCAACACCACAATGACCGCAACACCGAGTCCCGCAGCAGTCTGGATTTTCTTAGAGACGGCGAGAAATGTGCACATGCCCAAGAAGAACGACAAGGCCATGTTTTCAATAAAAACCGCCCGCACAAACAGACTTAGATAGTGCTCCATCAGGCGCTCTCCTCAGCCGGTGTGTGGTGCGCAATTTTGAATTCAGATGCCTCCACCTGATCTGTATTCACCGCTCTGATCGCCCAAATCAACAAGCCGATCAGGAAAAACGCGCTCGGCGGCAACAGCAGTAAGCCATTCGCCTGATACCAGCCGCCCTCGGTGACTAACGGGAGAATTTCAAATCCGAACAACTTACCTGTACCAAACAGCTCGCGCACGGTCGCCACCGCTAGCAATACGAAGGAATACCCCAGTCCATTTCCGACGCCATCGATAAAGCTGGGCACGGGCGGATTCTTCATCGCAAATGCTTCGGCTCTGCCCATGACAATACAGTTTGTGATGATCAGGCCAACAAACACTGAGAGCTGCTTAGAAATATCATAAGCCACTGCTTTGAGCACCTGATCGACTACGATGACCAACGACGCAATGATGGTCATTTGCACAATAATGCGGATGCTGGAGGGGATATAACGGCGGATGCTTGAAATGAAAAAGCTCGAGAACGCAGTCACGAGAGTCAGCGCGATACACATCACCACAGTGACTTTCAAAGAAGTGGTCACCGCCAGCGCTGAACAGATACCCAAAATCTGAAGCGCGATGGGATTATTTTTGAAAATAGGGTCCGCCAATGTATCGCGAATTGTCATGACACCTCTCCTTGTCGAAGGTTATCAAGCAGCGGCTTGAACCCCTGTTCACCAAGCCAGTATTTCACTAAGTTATCGACCCCTTTGGTCGTCAACGTCGCTCCAGACAGGCCATCCACCTGCCATTGCGCCTGCGCTGACTCGGCGCGGACAGAGCCCTTTAGCACTTCAATTGCGACGTCATTACCCTGATAGACCAACTTGCCCGGCCAAATCGACTTCCAGCGAGGATTGTCCACCTCTCCGCCCAATCCGGGGGTTTCACCGTGCTCATAGAATCCGAGGCCCGCGATGGTATTACCGTCTGATTCTAACGCCATGAATCCGTACAAGGTGCTCCACAAGCCATAGCCTCGGATTGGTAAAATAATCTTATCGAGGTCACCCCGATCGGTTCGCACCAAATAAACCAGCGCCTGATCCTCGCGCCGCACCAGCTTAGCCGCGTCTTCATCGTTGGGGATCGCCCGAGATTGCGCAGGGTCTTTGGCGGCCTCTCTCTGATCAAAGGTTGCAGGATCGACGCCATCGACAAACTGTCCTGCGTCTAAATTGACGATCCGCGTTTCCACCTGCTCAAACTGCTCCTCGACCGATCGCGAGGGATCTAACAATCCCGCCGCCATCAGAATATTGCGCTTGAGATCAAGGGTTTTATTCGCTTGCTGAGCGGGCTTGAGCAGCACTGCTGCCGTGGATACGACCACTGAACATACCAGGCACAATCCAAGCGCCACCGTCAGAACACGGCCAAGACCTTCTCCATTAGCTGACACGAGCAGCCCTCCTCTTCATATTGGCACTCACGACAAAGTGGTCAAATAGTGGGGCAAAGAGATTGGCAAATAAGATCGCCAGCATCATTCCCTCAGGAAAGGCCGGGTTCACCACCCTAATCAGCACACACATCACACCAATTAAGACCCCATAAGCCCATCGACCTGAATTGGTCATCGCCGAGGAAACGGGATCGGTCGCCATAAAAAAGGCGCCGAAGGCAAAGCCACCCACCACCATGTGCCAATGCCAAGGCATCGCAAAAGCGGGATTCGAATCAGAACCCACGCCATTTAACAGCAGACTAAAACCGATTAGACCCGCAAAACAGCCAGCGACCACGCGCCAAGAAGCGATGCCCTGTAGCAACAAAAATGCGCCGCCAATCATGATCATGAGCGTAGATGTCTCACCGATTGAGCCTGGGATAGTGCCGATAAAGGCATCCCACCACGTGTAGGCTTGAGTGAGGCCGGCCATCCCCTCTTGTGCGACCACACCCAGTGGCGTCGCTCCAGAATACCCATCTACTGCCGTCCAAACGGCATCGCCTGAGATCTGTGCCGGGTAGGCAAAGTACAAAAAGGCACGTCCAGTGAGCGCGGGGTTCAAAAAGTTTTTGCCAGTACCGCCAAAAACTTCCTTACCAATCACCACGCCAAAACTAATACCCATTGCCGCCTGCCACAGCGGGAGATCCGGCGGCAGCGTCAAGGTGAATAAAATCGAGGTGACGAAAAAGCCTTCATTGACTTCGTGACCACGGCGCATTGCAAAAAGCACTTCCCAAAAACCGCCGACAATGAAGGTCACGAGATACAGGGGTAAAAAGTGCACTAGGCCATATAGCATGTTGTGCCAGACATTCGAGGGATCGTGTCCACCTAAGGCTGCCACGAGACCGCCACGCCACCCGTCCAACATACCGCCCGATACCGCCAAAACGTCATTGGCTTGCAAACCCAGGTTGTACATTCCATAGAACATCGCCGGGAACGTCGCAAACCAAACAGTGATCATAATCCGCTTGAGATCGATCCCATCGCGCACATGCGCATTGGCCCGCGTCACGCTATTGGGTGAGTAAAAAATCGTATCGACCGCCTCGTACAGGGCATACCACTTTTCTAAGCGGCCCCCTGATTTGAAATGAGGCTCCATCGCATCTAACTGTTGTCGCAGTCCCATGTCTCAGCCCTCCTTTTCAATGCGCGTCAGGTTATCGCGGAGAATACCGCCGTATTCGTACTTACCCGGGCACACATAAGTGCAGAGTGCGAGGTCTTCCTCGTCTAACTCGAGACAACCCAGCGCCTGAGCCGTCTCCGTATCGCCAACCAACAGCGCTCGCAGCAGTTGCGTTGGGAGGATATCGAGGGGCATCACTTTTTCGTACGCGCCCACAGGGACCATTGCCCTTTCCGACCCATTGGTCGTCGTCGACATCGCCAGCGGCTTAGTACCGAACCAACTGGATAAGTAAATACCGAGCACCGAATGTTTTCGGCGCCCCAGGGAGAGCCAGCCCATAAAGGTGCGCTCTCTGCCCTCGGACAAAAGCGCTACTTGCTGATGATATCTTCCCAAATAGGCCGTACCGCTCTGCACTGCCCGGCCCCCTAAGACTGAGCCCGAGAGCAACCGTGTATCAACCTCCGTTTGCTCACCCGCAACCAGCGCCTGCAAATCTGCGCCCACTCGGCTCAAGATCAAACGCGGTCGACTGACCGGGGGCCCCGCAAGCGATATCACTCTGTCCGTGTAAAGCGCCCCGTCGAGAAACAATCGTCCAATGGCGATTACGTCTTGATATCCCACCGTCCACGCTATTCGCTCTAACGAAGCGCCCATCAAAAAATGTACGTGGGTACCCGCTAAACCCGCGGGGTGTGGTCCGCTAAAATCCTGTCGCGCCAAACGTGCATGCTCGCTCTGCGGCACCTCCGCGCCAGGTGCCGCGCACAGATAGACCGGGCATTCGACCATCGCCGCCAGTAAATCTTGGCCTAGTACAAAGGCCTCCGACTCTCTCGCCATGGCGATCTCGGGATTCGGTGCGTGGGGGTGCGTGTCAATTGCAGTGATGAAAAGCCCTGTCGGCGCAGTTTGCGGATCGGCGACTCGACCAAATGGTCGGGCTCTCAGTGACGTCCACTGGCCCGACTCGAGCAGCTGGGCTTTGATGACATCAGGCGTTAGGGCCCGCGCCTGTTCCGCTGAATACCGCTCAAAAGGTGCCGCCGCATCCCCGTCGATCTCGACCACAACCGACTCGAATGCGCGTTTCGCGCCGCGGTTAACCGCTGCGACCCGGCCACCGGCTGGCGAGGTATACCTGACGCCTTCGCACTTTTTGTCTGTGAATAATAAATCGCCGCGCTTGACCACATCGCCTACTTGCACTGCCATCGTGGGTTTCATGCCTTGATAGTCGCTGCCGAGCAAGGCAACCGCGCGCACCGTGACCGACCGGTCCAGATCGCCCTCTGGGGCGCCGGCAAGCGGGATACTCAAACCTTTTTGGATTTTTATCATGTCAGTGCTCATCTGTCTTTCCACCAAATATGTAGCGCACGATCTCTCTGCCGCGGCACCCATGAAGTCTTCACTTCACGCCCGCTGCTGACACTGTCGTATTCGGGGAAACACCCCCCCAGACTGTACTAATGGTACTGCAGACCGGGGGCTTCTTAAGGCCGGGCCCGAAGGGCTCTAAACGGTCGCCCATATTCTATTCGACTTGACCACCCAAGGCCAACCCGAGGCGTGGGTCGCGCTGTCAAAAGTGCACAAACACCCTCAATCAGGCGCCTTTACAAGGGGTAAGGGCCTTTTTCGGGGTAGGTCTGATAACGGATGCCTGCCATACGCTCGAGAATCCGATACACCTGGCAGCTATACCCGTACTCGTTGTCGTACCAGAGATACAGCACCGCCTGCGTGCCACTGACGATGGTCGCTTTGGCGTCAAATACGCAGGCAGCGCGCGAGCCGACAAAATCACTCGACACCACCTCTGGCGAATCGGAATAGTCGATTTGTTTCTTCATGCTCGAGTGCAGGGCAATTTCCCGCATAAATTCGTTGAGTGCCTCGCGCGTCGTGCCTTGTTTCAGCGTCAGATTCAAAATAGCCATCGATACATTGGGCGTGGGCACGCGAATCGCATTGCCGGTTAACTTGCCCTCTAGCTGCGGCAGGACTTTAGCAACCGCTTTGGCGGCGCCCGTCTCGGTCAGCACCATATTCAGAGGCGCACTTCGTCCCCGTCGCTCCGCCTTGTGGTAGTTGTCGATCAAGTTTTGATCGTTGGTATACGCATGCACCGTCTCGACGTGGCCCGCAGTAATACCGTACTCATCGTCGGCGGCCTTCAGCACGGGCACTATGGCATTGGTCGTACAGGACGCCGCCGAGATCACCGTATCACTCTCCTCAATGGCCTCCTCATTGATGCCCGCGACAATATTTTTGATATCACCCTTGCCAGGCGCCGTTAAAATCACTTTGGCGACGCCTTTAGCGGCTAGGTGTCGCGACAATCCCGCTTTATCGCGCCATACGCCAGTATTATCAACGACGATGGCCCCCTGAATACCGTACTGGGTGTAATCAATGTCCTCTGGCGCATCTGCGTAAATCACCTTGACTTCATTGCCATTAGCAATGAAGGATTGACGCTCCTCATCGACCCGAATCGTGCCCTTAAAAACGCCATGAACGGAGTCTCTTCGCAACAAACTCGCTCGTTTCAGTAAATCGTCTTCGGCACCGCCCTTGCGCACCACGATGGCGCGGAGGCGCAGGCTATCGCCGCCGTCGGTCTTGCCAATCAGAATTCGCGCCATCAATCGGCCGATTCGACCGAAGCCATATAAAACGACATCCACCGGCCCTTCAACGGGCTTCTGTGTTGAGCCCGTCAAATAGGCGAGCTCTTGCTGACAATATTCCTCTACCGTGAGGCCCTCGCCCGCGCCTTTATCGTAATACGCCACAGCAAGGCGTCCGATGTCGAGATGGCAAGGGCCGAGATCGAGCTGACTCACGGCATCGAGCACCGGCGCGGTCTCGAATTCGGATAATTCATTGTCTTCTATCTGACGCACCCAGCGATGGGCCTTCATGATATCGAGGACTGACTCGTTCACTAGGGATCGGCCGTAAATGTAGCATTTGACATTGCGCTCACGGGAAAGCCCCCCCACGATCGGGATCATGGCCTCCGCCAGCGCCTCGCGCTCCTTCCAATCAGAAAAGTAATCGCTGGGGCGGGATCGCTTGCGTTGCTCTGTCACGGGGGGTCCTCTTCTTGTCTCGCCAGTTGTGTCGGACGGCATCAGGCACAGCCCGAATAGGCTTTCAACGATCAGGCCAAAGTGCCGGGCGGTATTATCGGAGTTGCAGACCCAATGAAGCAACCTTTTAACGCACTATTTCAGTGGTGACCCGGCCCACGGGTGCCTACAATACCCACATCGCCGCTGTGACCCTGTTCATGTTTACCCAACTTCTCAATGACACCCCCTGGCCTAACCAGACCGGCACTCGCACCGCGCTAGGCCCCGTGCCGGGTGCTGGCAGCACAGCGGCAGTCGCAGAGTTAGCGGGTTTGGGCAGGCCCCTGATCGTCATCGTCGCCAGCTCGGCAGAGGCTCAAACCCTTGAGCGCGAACTGCCGCTTTTTTTGGCGACCGACGTGCCCGTCTTAACCCTGCCCGATTGGGAGACACTGCCCTACGACCACTTCTCACCGCATCAAGACATCGTATCGCAGCGACTGCGCACCTTCTTCGAGTTGCCGCAGTTAACAGATGGCATCGTGATCCTGCCGATCACTACCGCCATGCTCCGGACACCCCCTCAGCACTACATTGAGGGCAATACTCTTGACCTGAGCGTCGGGCAAACCTTTGACCCCGAGGCGTTCGCTGCCCAACTGACCCTAAACGGCTATCGAGCGGTTGATACGGTCTTCGAGCATGGCGAATTCGCCGTTCGAGGCGCACTGCTTGATGTCTTTCCCATGGGCAGTGAGTCGCCTTATCGTATCGACTTATTCGACGATGAAGTCGAGACCCTCCGCACCTTTGACCCCGACACGCAGCGCACCATTCATCGCGTCGAGCGGATCAAGCTCATGCCGGCCCGAGAATTCCCGATGAGCCGCGACGCCATCCATCGTTTTCAGATGGCATGGTACGAGACCTTTGAGGGTGACGCCGATCTCTGCACCGCTTTTAATGAAATCAGTGCAGGCCGCGTACCCGGTGGCGCAGAATCTTATCTCCCGCTGTTTTTCGAACGCTGTGGCACGGTATTTGATTACCTACCGGCCGATACGGCGATGGTGCTCTTGGGGGACCACTACAACGCCGCGCAACGATACTGGACAGAAATCACCAGCCGATTCGAAGAGTACGGGATCGATCCGCGACGACCACTGCTGCCGCCTCAACGCGGCTTCGTGTCCGTAGAAGAGGTCTATTCCGCACTGGGCGCTTACTCCGTCCTGGAGCTCAAGCCCGACGAACACTCACCCGTGCATGTCAAGACAGCCCTCAAAGTGCCGCCACAACTGGCCATCGATGACGCGTCGGGGGACAGCTATCAGCAAAAGTTAGCGCGCTTCATCACTGACCACCAAGGCCCTTTGCTGCTGTGCGCAGAGAGTGCAGGTCGGCGCGAAATCTTGCTAGAAAACCTCGCCAAAGCAGACCTCCACCCCACCACTATCGCTAACTGGCCTGAATTCATAGCGAGCGGGGCCTTGTTTGCTGTCAGCACCGCGCCGGTCGATCGTGGGCTCTACAGTGGCCCGGGGCAA
Organism: Halieaceae bacterium; assembly: GCA_018666055.1. Lineage (GTDB taxonomy): Bacteria > Pseudomonadota > Gammaproteobacteria > Pseudomonadales > Halieaceae > Luminiphilus. Next base: position 16,713 of record JABJAS010000066.1, read on the forward strand.
CCCACACTGCTGTGTGAGGCGCAAATATTTGGTCAACGGGTCGCGCAGCGCCGTCGCCGACACAAAAAAACCGAGACGGACGCCGATGCCATCATCCGGGACCTCACTGAGCTGCGGCAGGGTCTGCCAGTGGTCCATATCGAGCACGGTGTGGGTCGCTACTTGGGCCTTCAGGTACTTCAAATCGACGGTGATGATGCTGAATTTTTGCTGCTCGAATATGCCGAGGGCAACAAGCTCTATGTGCCCGTCAACTCACTACAACTCATTAGCCGTTATACCGCTGGCGACCCCGACACAGCCCCACTGCACCGTCTGGGTACCGAGCAATGGGAAAAAGCGCGGAGAAAAGCCCGTGAGCGGGCCGCCGACGTGGCGGCACAGCTGCTCGACGTCTATGCCCGCAGAGAGGCGCGGACGGGCCATGCCCACACCTTAGACGAGGCGAAGTGGGAGCAGTTTTGCGCCGCTTTCCCCTTTGAAGAAACGCCAGACCAGGCCGCTGCAATTGATGCGGTCCGCAACGACATGTGCGCGCCGCAAGTGATGGATCGCCTCGTGTGCGGCGATGTCGGATTTGGCAAAACAGAAGTCGCCATGCGTGCCGCGTTTATCGCCGCGCAAAATGGTCGACAAACCGCCGTGCTAGTCCCCACGACCTTACTGGCCAGTCAGCACCATACGAACTTTCGTGATCGCTTTGCCAGCTGGCCCTACGCAGTGGAGGTCGTGTCGCGCTTTCAGTCAGCAAAGGATCTGCGAGACATTGTCGATCGCGTCCGTTCGGGCAAGATCGATATTCTGGTCGGGACCCACAAGCTGCTGCAAAGCGACTTTGGCTTCCGCGATCTGGGCTTGCTCATCATCGACGAAGAGCATCGCTTTGGCGTCAAACAAAAAGAGGCCATCAAATCGTTGCGCGCCGAGGTCGATATCCTAACGATGACCGCGACACCGATCCCCCGAACCCTCAATATGGCGCTCGGGGGCTTGAGAGATCTGTCGATCATTGCCACGCCGCCGGCAAGACGATTATCGATCAAAACCTTTGTCAAAGAGCACAGTATTGCTCTGGTGAAAGAGGCCGTATTGCGGGAGACATTGCGTGGCGGCCAGGTGTTCTACCTACACAACGAAGTCAAAACCATTGACGAGACAGCGCGGAAACTGGGTGAGCTAGTGCCGGGGCTCTCAATTGGCGTAGCGCATGGACAACTGCGCGAACAACCGCTCGAGAAAGTCATGTCTGACTTTTACCATCAACACCATCACATTTTGGTCTGTTCCACGATTATCGAAACAGGGATTGATATCCCCAACGCCAATACCATCATTATTGAGCGGGCCGATAAATTTGGACTCGCCCAGCTGCATCAATTGCGCGGTCGCGTGGGTCGCTCGCACCACCAGGCATACGCCTATTTGCTCAGCCCACCCCGATCACTCATCACCTCAGATGCGCAAAAGCGCCTTGAGGCCATTGAGGCCGCGGGCGAGTTGGGCGCAGGCTATCAGTTAGCGTCTCACGATATGGAAATTCGCGGCGCAGGCGAATTACTCGGTGCAGAGCAATCAGGACAAATCAATCAAGTCGGGTTTTCGCTTTACCTCGAAATGCTCGATAGCGCTGTCGCCGCGCTACAACGCGGTGAGATTCCCGACTTGGACCAACCGCTTGACAGCGGCACTGACATCAAACTGCATGTTCCAGCGCTCATTCCTGAACAATACTTGCCGGACATCAGCACTCGGCTGGTGCTGTATAAGCGAATCGCCAAAGCCGATAGCGAGGAGGCCCTGCGAGAGATTCAGGTGGAAATGATCGATCGTTTTGGCCTGCTCCCTGAGCCCACTAAAAATCTCTTTACGTGCGCGCTGCTGCGAACATCGGCGCAGCGACTGGGGATCGGCGAAATCGACATGACCGAGGAAGGTGGTAGCATCGAATTTAAGCCAGGCACCGTGGTCGAGCCCGCTAGCATCGTGACACTGATTCAATCGGACCCTCAGCGTTACCGCCTGAGCGGTAACAACAAGCTTCGTGTCACGGCGGCACTGCCGACACTCGAATCGCGCACTGCATTTATTGAGACGCTGCTCGACCCTTGGTTAGCCAATATCCCGCAGGAGGCCCCTGGATGACACGCCTTTTCGTGCGCTGCCATCGCGTGGCAAATATCGTGGTGCTGATCACGGCACTGATCACGGTACTGACCCTGACCACGAACGCCGCTATGGCGGCGCGCCTACCGGGCGGATTCGCCCACTCTGGCTGGTTTCAGTTTGAATTGGTTGTATTGGTCGATACCCGTCCAGCAGTGCTCAACAGCGAAACGTGGCCACTGACCACCTCCGTTCATTACCCTGCGCGCTGGCGCTGGATACAAGACCCCGCGCTCAAGGCTGCGCTGATGACGCAATACGACTCGGCAACGGTATCGGTAAGCCCCTCTGGACACGTCTTGGTGACACCACCCAGCGCTGCACCACCCGTTTGGGAGCCACCCCCTCCGTTACTTACCGAACCAGAAATCGCAATGATCGATGAACTAATGGCCCTGCGCTTACCCACACCCCCCGAGCCTGATATCACCGAGACAACCGCTGCCGACGAACTCCTGTCGCTTGCCAACGAAGACAAAAGGCAAGGGCCGCTCTTGCCCTTTGAGGACGCTGGACTCGTCGACGACACGCCCCGCCTGACCCCCTTTGAATCACTCGGCATTACAGGTGATGTCCTTCGTGGGCAAGCGCCCGAGATCAGCATTCCCCTGGCGTTACCCGTAGAAGAGGTCACACTCACCCCACTCACCGTGACGGCGCGGCGCATCCCGCAGCCGGCGACCTTTGAGAAACTGCCTCTTGATCGTCTTGCAGCTGGCCTCGAACGCTATCAGCAGCAAAACGACGACGCGGTATTGGTGGCAACATCGTGGCTACAGAGTCCTGACAGTGACTCACTGCCGATCCTGGTTGAACCCGATACGGACTCCCCCTACCCGGTGTTACAAGGGTTTATTCAGCTGCTCCCCCGAGACAATAGCTGGCGTCTTGGCGTGAACCTGTGGGCGAACACTGACGGCCAATATTTACCGTCCATTTTTGAAGGTGCTGCCCCACCCCCCTCACCGCAGCGCGTGACGGTGCTATCAGCACAAGCGTCTCTCGACCCAGCCCTTACACACCCAGCGTCCATCGACGCTGACAATGGCCCCCCTGCCCAGGTGTCAGTGCCACTGAGTCCCATCGACACTGACTCATCGCCAGCCACCCTAATGAACGAGCCTGGCTTGCCTGCTCAGCCGCTAACCGGCCCGGTACCCCCGACACTGGCACCCTGGCCTTGGCGACATGTTATCCACATCGAGGACACGGTTCCGCTGTCGGAAAATAGGCTGCGCTACTACGACCACCCCGTGGTCAAAATCTTAGCGACTTGGCGTGAGCTGTCGTGGTACGAGTTATATGCACTCGGCGAAACGATTGACCAAGAATGATCTGGATACTGCCAGCCCAGTGAACCATAGAGATCGGTTGCCCACTTAGCACACTGACCCTAGCGAACGAGCGCCTGTGGCTAGCGTGTCATTCTGGCGCCATCTCGGGCGGGTCTTGATCGAGCAATAGTGTGCGGGTAGGAAAGGCCACCTCGGCTTGATGGGCTTCAATGATGCTGAGTATACGCAGCATCACGTCTTGCTTAACGGCATGGTAGGTGACCCAATCGGTCGTGCGGGTAAAGGTGTAGATGAAGAAGTCTAGCGAGGACGCACCAAAGCTCACAAAATTGACAATGAGCGTGCGGTTGGTATCGATTCCCTCGTGCTGGCGCAGCATGGCTTCTGTGTCTGCGACGATATCGGCCATCACCCCTACGTCGTCGTAGCGAATGCCGACTGTCTCGTAAATTCTCCGGTTCAGCATGCGCGACGGGTTTTCTAGTGCCACGGTTGAAAAAACCGCATTCGGCACATACAGCGGTCTCTGATCAAAGGTCCTGATACGAGTCACTCGCCATCCAACGTCTTCAACAGTCCCCTCGATCTCTCGGTCAGGGGACCGAATCCAATCGCCTACCGCAAACGGTCTATCGAGAAAAATACTCAAGCTCCCGAGCAGGTTTGCCAACAGATCGCGCGCCGCAAAGCCCACTGCAACCCCTCCTACCCCGCCAAACGCGAGCAGGCCTGATACAGAGACACCCAGCGACTGAAGAATCATGATGCCTGCCACCGTCCAAACCATAATACGACTGAGTCGAGCCACCGCACTGATCGTTGCGCGCTCATCAGAAGCGACTGCGCCGCGATGCTCGCCCAACAGCTCCTCTTCAATGCCTCGGCTTAATCGGTGCGCCAACCAACCAAATAAGATCAGCAGCGCCGTGTCAGACAGCGTTAAAAGAGCCTCTCTCACCCCGTCAAAAATACTGAACAGACTTAAAGATAGTAGCGCCAGCACAGTCCACATGACCCACTGGATGGGCGGGAATACCGCGTAGAGGATCACATCGTCCCATCGCGTTTCGGTCTTATCAGCGGCCATTGTTAGGCGACGCACTGAGCGGTAAATCGCCACATGCCCCAGTGCTCCGGTTAGCAGCAGTAACACAAACACCAGCACGCCGGGGGGCAGGCTCAAAGCGGCTGCCAACGGCGCCATTAGCTCCAGCAAAAATGACATCACAGCATCATCCTCAACAATCGTGCGCCCATCCTAACCTACCCGCCTCACTCACTACACCTACCGCTGTACAAAACAACAGACTGTATATATGATCAGCTTTAGGGATCAGGAGGAACTTTGATGAAACTCACTAATAGACAAGAGCAGGTGCTAGACGTGATTCGCCAATATCTGGCCGACACCGGCTATCCACCCACTCGCGCCGACATTGCCCGTGAGCTCGGTTTCAAGTCGGCGAATGCAGCAGAGGAGCATTTGCGTGCATTAGCGCGCAAAGGCGCTATCGAAATGATTGCCGGCGCGTCGCGCGGCATCCGCCTGACGGAAAGTACGGGGCTGCCTATAATTGGCCGAGTGGCGGCGGGCTCTCCGATTCTGGCGACAGAGCATATCGAAGATTACTGCGAGCTCAGCGCGCAGTTCTTCTCTCCACCAGCCGACTTTTTGCTTCGTGTCACGGGCGACAGCATGAAAGACGTGGGTATTTTAGATGGCGATTTGCTGGCGGTGCACAACACCAGCACAGCGCGAGACGGACAAATCGTGATCGCCCGCATTGAGGACGAAGTGACGGTGAAACGGCTTCAAAGAGCCGGCGCGCACACGCTCAAGCTGCTACCGGAGAACGCGGACTTTGAGCCTATTGAAGTCGATTTACGCACCACCGACTGTAGCATTGAGGGGATTAGTGTCGGGGTCATTCGGCAACAAATTTAACCCGCCGCGCCGAGGGCACTCGCAGTCACTCACCTGGCGCTCCCTGTCATGTCGAGGGAACTTCTTAAAATGGCATCTTGGGCTGACGACTTGGAATAACGTCTTAGGACAGCGTCTTGGGGAAGGATTTTAGGGGGCAGTGTTCCTGAAGCCATTACAACTACAAGGCTTCTTGGGATCGCGACGCATCGAGCCTCGCGGGTGTCATACACTAATGTGGGTAACCCGACTCAAGCAGGCTACACAGGCACACTCAGTGTAGCGTTCTGGCTTCTGACCCTTCCGCGGTATCCACCTCGGGGCTATTCACGTCGGCCATTTGCGCCGCCGCCTCGATACCAGCCTGAATCATGATCTTGGCAATCTCCAAGTTATTTCCCATGAGGTAGGCATTCGCCTCATCAGAAAACTGGATGCTGACCAATGG
>JABJAS010000067.1 GCA_018666055.1 Halieaceae bacterium
AAATACACCCGCTGCAAAGAGCCGCGCAATCGAAACCTCAGCTAAAACGCCATAGACAATCATTACAATAGACGGGGGGATCAGCAGGCCAAGGCTGCCCGCTCCGGCGAGCGAGCCATAGGTCAGCGATTTGGAATAGCCGCGTTTGCCAAGTTCCGAGATGGTAATTTTGCCCACCGTAGCCGTTGTGGCAGCACTTGATCCGCTGATCGCCGCAAACAGGGCAGAGCCGGCGATATTGGTATGCAGCAGACGTCCAGGCAGATGATACGTGAGCGGAGAGAGCCCGCGAAACAACCGGTCGGACATGTCCGTGCGTAACATCAATTCGCCCATCCATATGAACATCGGGATGGCCGATATCTCCCAGGATGTGGCGCTGCGGATTACCAGTGGGGCCATAATCTTCCCGATCCGATCCATCGGCATGTCGATCAGGAATACCAGACCCGTGGTGCTGACCAGCAAAAGCCCGGCAAAAACCCAAACCCCAAGGCCCAGATAATAAATGACCAATAGCAAGATGATGAAGGCAATGAACATGCTTTCCATTATTCGGCCTCACCGTCTTCGGGAACGCCGTCTTTCACTGTAACAAAGGCGCTTGCGAGTAGCTGGGTCATGAACAAGATAAGCCCAATGAAAATTGCGCTGTCAATAAGCCAGATTGGTGTTTCGGTCAGGGTAGGGCTGACGGTGCCGCGTGTGAAGTCACGCGCCAGCGTGCGCCAGATGTAGCGCGCCAGAAACAGCGTGATGCCGAAGGTGAAGGCAATGCATATGAGTTCAACCGCGATAGCCGCGCGGCCTTTGATGAAGGACTGCAAGATGCTGACGCGGATGTGCTTGCGATGTCGGAAAGTATGGGCCAGCGACAGGAAGGTCATCGAACCAATGGCATAACCCACGAACTCGTCCATGGAAAACGTCGATGTCGCGAAGAAACTGCGCAGGACGATTTCGACAGAGATATGACAGACAATATAGACAAGCAGGGCAGCGGAAATCCAAACCGCAAGGTTTCCAGCGATGTCATTTACCTTGACGAAGGCTCTCAACGTTTCCCTGCCCCTTTGTCTTGATCAATTTAGAAAATTCCTGGGCATTGCACGCATTGCCCAGGAGATTTTTTAGACAATATCAGCGCGCGGCGCGGTAATCGTCCAGAATTTTCTGACCTGCATCACCAACTTTGGCCAGCCAGTCGGCATAGACCTGTTCGCCTGCGACAGACAACTCAGCCAAGAAACCAGCAGGAACCTCTTTCACGACTTTAATCCCGTTGGCCTCCATGTCGGCGTAGTTTTCGCTAACCCGCGAGGCCAGGGCACCCCAAGCCGCATCGCTGGCCGCTTTTGCAGCGGTTTGCAGAGCGGCGCGCTGATCGTCAGACAAGGTGTCCCATTCGTCCTTATTCACATGTGTCATGTTCAGCGACATCGAATAGTTCAACGCCGAGAAATGCGACAAATGCTCCCAAAACTTGGCGTTGGTACCGCCCTCTGCTGAGGTCAGAACACCCACGATCCCACCCGAGGCAAGCTGGGGTACAACGTCAGCCCAGCTCATCTGAATAGCGGCGGCACCTGCATTGATCAGCGTGCTTGTGCCGCTGGCATCCCATGCCCGAACTTTTAGGCCCGCAAGCTCGGCCTTTGAGGTTATTGGCTTTTTCGCCCAGACACCCGCTGGTGGCCAGGGCGAAGCATAAAGCAGAATTTGGTTGTTGCGCGCAAAGACTTCTTCGTAGGCTGGGCGTGCTGTTTCCCAGAGCAGCTGGGCGTCATCTGCGGACCCTACAAGGAAGGGCAGAGATGACAGCAGGAACATTGGTTCAATGCCGGCTACCTGCCCCATGCTGGTGTTGGCAATCGGCAGCGCGCCGTCGGCGACCGCATCAAAGTGTTCCTTCGACTTGTATCCGATTGATCCGCCAAAGTGGTTGGTGATTTCGATTGATCCGCCCGAAGCCTCCATAGCCGTGTCTGTGAACACCTTTTGGGCCTGCCCATGGATCGACGTTTCCTGATACTCGTTGGCCATATCCCATTTGACATCTGCAGCTATTGCCGACGAAGCCATAAGCGTTGCAGCCAAACCGATGGTGCTTAAAAGTGATGTTATTTTCATATCTATCTCCCTCTTTGGTAAAACCGGCCGAATGTCGGCAAGTCAGTTCTTTAGTCTTTCCTGGCGTAGTTCGAAGCCAGAAAGCCCTTGGTAAACTTGCCCGACGCCTGATCTTCCGCCAGTGCTTCGGGCTTTCTGTCTTCGGGTGCTCCGTACCCGCCTGCTCCGGGCGTCGAGATAACGACCCGCGCATCGGGTGATAGTTTCACACGCGATGCTTTGGACGATAGAGAAGTCGTGTTGCCCTTGCAATCAACCATTTCAAACATTCCGGCTGCGCCTGACTGACCGCCAAAAATTCCCCAAGGCTGGTTGCGGAACCTCTCACCTACGCCGTTAAATTCGCAGGTATGTCCCACCGGGCGAATACTACGCCTAATACCCATGCCACCCCGGTGTTTCCCGGCACCTCCAGAATCCGCGATCAGGGCATAGTCCTCAACCCGCAGGGGATATTCCATTTCGATAGCTTCCACCGGCAGGTTCGATGTGTTAGTTATGTTTACCTGCACACCATCCTTGCCGTCCTTTGTGGCGCGTGCGCCCATACCTCCCCCAAGGGTCTCAAGGTAAACGTATTGCTGAGAGGTGCGCGGATCAATGCCGCTAAATACGGCGCTGGTGTTGGCCCCGTTGGCAGCACCGACCACCTGATCTGGCAGAGCCTCGGCCAAGGCTCCGATCACCACGTCGACAACGCGCTGGCAGGTATTGGCCCTCATCGCAACAGGCGCAGGAGAGACGCAATTTACAAACGAGCCCGGAGGCGCTTCGATACGAATGGCATCGAAAATGCCCTGATTATTGGGCACCTCTGGATCAAGCAGAGCCTTCAGGGCGTAGCAGACGGCAGATTGTGTTGCGTTGAATGTCAGATTGAAATTGCCAAGAACTTGATCGTCTGATCCCGTGAAATCGAAGAAAATGTCATGGTCGGACTTGGTAATCTTCAGGGTAATCAGGATGTCCTCGGTCCCCGCACCGTCATCATCCATTACATCAGAAAAGCTATAGCTCCCATTGGGCAACTTTTCGATGGCGGCGCGCATGCGGCGATTTGTTCGCCTGACGATCTCGTCGAACAACCGGACGGTATAATCCGCGCCATGGGTCTCAAGAAACTCGCTAATCCGTTGGTTCCCAAGTTTGGCGGCTGCGATTTGCGCGTTCAGGTCACCCTTACGTTCTGCTGGCAGGCGCATGTTCAGCATCAACAAACGCATAATGTCGTCTTGCAGTTCACCCCCATCGAATAGCCGAACGATGGGGATCCGTAAGCCTTCTTTAAATATCTCGTCCAGCCCGCCGGACATAGAACCAACAGCTGCGCCGCCCACATCGGCATGATGAACTATGTTGGCAACAAAACCGATTAACTGGTCCCCGTCAAAGACCGGCATGGCCAGATTGATGTCCGGCAAATGTGTACCACCCGCCACATGCGGGTCATTCCCAATGAATATGTCGCCAGGTTTGATCGTGCCGCGGTATTGTGCAAGGATGCACGTCATGAGGCCTGACATCGACGCCAGATGGATCGGCAAAGCCATTTCGGCTTGCACGATGAGACGGCCATTGGCATCGGCAATCGCGGTCGAGTGATCATGCCTTTCCTTGATGTTTGTTGAAAAAGCGCTGCGCATGATAGTCAGAAAGCACTCGTCGGCAATCGACTTCAGCCCGTTCCAGCTGATCTCAAGCGCGATGGGGTCAAGAGAGACAGCCTCAGGCATCTTGAAGCTCCACTATCAGGTTCAGGGCTGCGTCCACTGTAACTGTCGCATTAGGCGGAACGCAGGTTGTCGCATCAAACTGTGCGATGATGGCAGGGCCAGTTAATGTTGTTCCAATTGGTAGAACTTCTCGTTGGTACACCGGAGTTGACAGGGGCGCGTCGGCAGAAAACCAGACATCCTGTATGACATCAGGCGTTGGCGGGCCCTTAGGACTTTCTGGCTGCGCCAAAGCCTGTCCCAGCGGGGCCACCGCTTTTAAACGG
>JABJAS010000068.1 GCA_018666055.1 Halieaceae bacterium
TTTGGCGCACCTTTCATGCCAAGACCGGCAGGCGACTACGCCGAGCTACTGATCAAGCGCATTGAGGATTTTGGCAGTCAGGTTTACTTAATCAATACCGGATGGGCCGGAGGATCTGGGGCGCCCGGCGGAAGCGGGGCACGCTTTCCCATCCCCGTTACCCGAGCGGTGGTCAAAGCAGCGCAAGACGGCTCACTCATCGGCACAGAGACCCAGCACATCGAGAGCCTCAATCTCTATTATCCCACCCATATTGCGGGCGTTGATCCACAGTACACGAATCCCAAAGCGGGTTGGGAGAGCGATGACACCTATGAACAACAGGCCCATCAATTGGCGACGCTCTTTTCAGAGAACATCAAGAAGTTTGATGTGAGTGAGGCCATTATTGCCGCCGGCCCACAGCCGCGCTAACGCGATAATCAGTCGCCGGGGCGTCCGGCGAATATCCCACCGCGATAGGTCTCTGGACTAGGACGGGCTAAGGGTCTTCCCTCGATGGCGTTGATAGCGTCTTAGGAAACGTGATTTGAACGCGCTCAGGTCCTCTGCAATCAGGTACAGAGCAGGGACCAGTATGAGCGTGACACCTGTGGCGAACAGCACACCGAATGACAGAGACGTCACCATAGGAATCAAAAACTGTGCCTGAACACTCGTCTCCGACATGATCGGGAGCAAACCCACAAAGGTCGTCAAAGACGTCAAAATGATGGGGCGAAATCGGTCCTCACCGGCCTGCAGCAAAGCACTGACAACCGCTTGCCCTTCCCCTCGGAGCCGATTGATACGATCAATCAAAACCAGATTGTCATTCACAACGACACCGGCACAAGCGGTCACGCCCATGATGGAAAACAGACTGACCTGCCAACCCAAGATCATGTGTCCAAAGATAGCGCCCATCAAACCAAACGGCACGGCGGTGAGAATCAACATTGGTTGCCAATAGGACCGAAATGCGACGGCCATCAGCGCATAAATAATCATCATGGCGAGCGCCATAAGCCTGACAGTGGCATCCCGAAATTCAATTTCCTCCTGCAACTCACCATCTAAATTCACATATAAATCGGGATATTGCTGCAGCCAAGTGGGCAAATAATCTCGGAATATTGCATCAACAATGGCTCTGGGAGGTGGGCCAGTCGTCTCAACATCAGCGTCGATCTCGAGTGTCCGAAGCCTGTCAAGACGCTCCAATTTTTGGTAGCCCGCCTCCACTCGATAGGTGGCAACAGATTCAAAGGGCACCTCCCCGCGCCCCGCAACACGAATGTACATGTCATTCAGATTGGCAATCGCCAGCCGCTCTTCCTCGGGGTAGCGCACCATCACCTTCACATCCTCACGACCACGAGGAATTCGTTGCGCCTCGGCGCCGTAGAATGCCTGCCGCACCTGCCGCGCAACATCGGCGAGTCCAATGCCCAGCGTTTCAGCGGCTGGCTTGAGTTCGAGTACCAATTCATCACGAGGGCTATCAAAACTGTCAGAGACATCAAAGACACCGGGATAAGACAGCAGAGCGGCCCTGACATCAGCGGCCAACGCTTCTAAGTCCTCAATGTTGCGCGATGCCAGTACCAATCTAATGGGCTTGCCGGGGTCGCGAATGGTGTAATCCATCCTGACCTCCTTTGCCTCATTCAACGCACCAGAGGCACCCCGCAACGCCTTGGCGAAGGCTTCCGTGTCCACGCCTTGACCCAGGGTTTGAACAAAAACCTCGACCTCGTTGTCCCGTGCTCGGCCCAAAATACTGCCGATTGCGGCCGCCCCGTCGTACTCCGATCGTTGGTTCCACTCGCTCTTTAGCGTCTCAGCACTCTCTACGACCTGCTGCATCACCTGCTCAGATTGGAGGAATGCACCGCCCTCTGGCATGGTGATGCGGGCTTCTACAAAATCAGAGTTGATGCGAGGGAAAAAGGCCGAGCGCAGCCACCCACCACCATAAAACGCTAAGCTCAAGCTCAACATCACCAGAAAAAAGCCAGCCACCAAAAAGTGGTGTTGTAAGGCCCATCGCAATAATGGCCGATAACGATTTTTCGCCACTGACATTAACCAGTCGGCGCAAGCGTGACGCCACAACGTCAACCGCTTAAGCAGAGGCGTTTTGGGCGGCTTTTCGGGTCCGATTTTTGATAGGTGAGCGGGCAAAATCAGCAGGCACTCGGCGAGGGAGAACGTCAGCGCTAATAACACGACAATCGGGATACCCTTCGCGGCATGTGCCCATTCGCCCGGCATAAACATCATTGGCGCAAAAAACACCATGGTGCTAATCACAGCGAACAGAACCGGCTTGACCACTTCTCGCACGCCCCATAAGGAAGCGTCGCCGCTATCGAGGCCCCTGCATTGCGCGGTATGAATCGATTCTCCGACGATAATGGCATCGTCCACGACAATACCGAGCACCAGTAAGAAGGCGAACAAGGAGATCATGTTCAAGCCCACTCCAGTATATGGCAGTAAAAAAAACGTCCCGAGGAAAGCCACTGCAATACCAACAGAAACCCAGACGGCGACCACCGGCCGCAAAAATAAGACGAGCACCAAAAAGACCAATGCCAATCCACCCAAGCCGTTCTTCAGCAGTGTCTCAACCCGATCTTTGAATGGCACCGCCGCGTCTCGCCAAAAAGACAATGACGCCCCCTCAGGCAAGTCTGGGGTTTGTGCGTCCACCCAGTCAGTAATGACTCGCGAAGACTGCACGACATCGGGGTTTGTCGTCACGTAGGCGTACAAACCGTGCTCAGGCATGCCATCGAAGCGACTGATCGTATCGATATCCTCAAATCCATCCTTGATGGTTGCCACCTCACCGAGATAAATCTGTGTCCCATCTCGCGCGGTAATCAGCACAATTTTTTCGAAATCCTCTCGGTAGTAAGCTTGCCCTCGCGTCTGCACGCGAATGTCACCGTCGTCTCCTTTGATGGCACCCGCCGGTAAATTAAGAGAGGCCGATTGAATGGCGCGAACCACGTCGTCGAAAGACAGCTTATGGCGGCGTAAATCCACTTCTGCGACATTAACGGACACTTCGTAGCGGCGCGGCGACACCAAATCGACCACTGATATCCAGGGCTGCCTAGCCAAGTCATCGCGAAGCGACTCTCCGAGCTCTTTCAGCTCCCATTCGTCTAAATCGCCCGCCAACTCGACAATACCGAGCAAATGGCGATACACCAATTCAGTGACCACAGGACGCTCAGCATCGGTGGGGAAGGTCGTAATTGCATCGATGCGGGTTTTGATTTCGTTGGTTAGTCGCTGCGTCGGATAACCCGGAAGCGCTTCGACTACCACCTGACCCAAGCCGTCCAAGGCGGTCGATCGAATCTCTTTGATACCATCCAGATCGTGAATAGCCTCTTCAACGCGGACGCAAATCTGCTCTTCCACTTCCTTAGGACTCGCCCCCGGAAACGGCATGGCGATGCTCACCCGGTCAATCACGGGAGTCGGGAAGAACTGCTTATCGAGACCGGGAATGTTGTAAAGCCCGCCTACCACCAGGACCACCATGAACAGATTGGCTGCGATGGGGTTGGCAATAAACCAACCTAACAAGCCGGATTTTTCAGCTGCCACTACGGTTCACTGCCACTGCGACGCACCTCGGCCACCTCGACGGCAGTGCCTGATGACAACAAACTGCTCTGCTCTAGTACGATGCGCTCCCCTGCTGCAATCCCTCGTACCCAGACCCGTTCCTGCGCTCTGCGCAATAACTCAACTGGCAGTCTCTCTAGGCGATCCCCTGCTTCCAGACGCAGCACGGTATTGTCGCCTCGCAGTGCAGTTGCGGGCAGCTCAATAGACTGCTGGATAGGCTTACCCCGAATACTCGCCTCCACAAACAGACCCGGTGTCAGGGGTGGTCGACGCTCAACCCCCTCATTAAACGGATCCTTGACCTCGGCAATGGCAAAGGTAGCCCGGCTATCGCGGTCAATGCTCGCCTGCATTCGCGTGATCTGGCCCTGCCATTGCCAACGCTCCGCACCAAAACGAGCGGTCAACGTCACATCAGGATAGGTCTCGAGGCTTGTCTCAAATAAGGGCAACGCCAACAAAGCGAGCTGCGATTCACTGATCGGAAGGAGCACCTCTACCCGGTCAGTTGCATAAACTTGGGCCAACGAGGCGCCAGGGGCTACAAACTGCCCGACATCAACTAATTTTTTTTCCAATCGTCCGTCAAAGGGTGCTCTAAGAGTGGTTCGTGCCAGTGCTAATTTGGCGGCTTCCACATCCACTCGAGCAGCTTCAAGCGCGGTCTCGGCGGCGTAGAGCTGCGGTTTTCTCAAAAAGAGGTCGTTAGCTTCGCTCGAACCCAGATCACGCCACTCTCGCTTCGCTTGTAAATTCCGCCCTCGCTCCTCAGCAAGACGCTGTGCCGCTGCTGCTTCCTGAGCCGCTGCTCGCGCTATGGCAAAGTCATAGTCTGCTGTTTCTAGTTGCAACAACGCGTCGTCTTTTTTAAAAAACCTGCCCTCTAAAAAAGCCTCGCTCACCGCTTCCACTTTACCGCTGACTTGCGCCATTAAACTGACACGGGTCACCGGCTCCACTGTGCCTTGCGTCTGCACCCAAATAGCGTGCTCGGCGGGGGCAGCGATTATCACATCGACAAGCGGCCGGCGTGGCTCAACCTGTTGGGATGACTCAGCCTCGGGTTTTCCCACAAGCACCCAAAAGCAGACCACCAAACCGACGATCGTAAACGCGATTGCCCCCGCCAAACGGCGGCGAGCAAAGCGAGCTGTGCCATTACTGTGATCAGCCATTATCTGGTATCCCACCTCCCTAACTTAAATGGGGGCAAATGAGCAGTTTCCAAGCCTTCATCTATATCAGTCCCCGCTGAACGTGGGACAGATGAATGTTACGACAGATGAGTTCTTTCAGATGTCATCTAAGTTACCCATGCCCATCGAACCCGTTGCGCATTATTACCAGCTCCGACTGAGTGGTTAGAGGGCAGATTCTAATTTTTAGGACCACACTGCGCACCGTTGATACCAAACCGGAGGAAAAAAGATGGCTGAAGCAAAGGTAAAGGCAAAAGCAAAAGGGGCGCCGAAGAAGGCGACCGCCAAAAAGGCTGCAACTAAAAGGGTGGCCGCCAAAA
>JABJAS010000069.1 GCA_018666055.1 Halieaceae bacterium
CTTTAACCTGCGATTCAGCACCGAAATCACCGCTAAGGACATTAAGAGTCGATGCGAATCGATTCTTCAAAACCACGGACTGCACTACGATCTGACGTGGTCACTGAGCGGAGAGCCTTTCTTAACCGAGCCAGGCGCACTGCTTGATGCGATTAAAGACAGTATTCAGGCGGTGACCGGGCTTGATCCTGAAGTCTCGACCGGCGGGGGCACGTCTGACGGCCGGTTCATCGCACCCACCGGCGCGCAGGTGGTCGAGTTGGGGCACATCAATAGCACCATCCACCAGTGCAATGAGCGCGTCAGCATGGCAGATATCCCAACCCTCACTGCCCTCTATCTGGCAATACTCAAACGCCTTTTACCTGATGAGTGACCGCTCTAACGCTTGGTCGACGCTCGCTCACTGAGCCACTGTGCTGGTTGCATTAGCGCAAGCTGCAGACCTTGGTCTTGCCAGCTTGATTGCTCGACATAGGTCCACGTTTCCGTTAACGCCTGCAGTCCGGCACCCAAAGCACTATGGGCTGACGTGGCCGGGGACAAGATCGTCATGCCGATACTTTCCGGTGGCGACATCACCGCCCTCGCGGCTGCGGCACTCATGACAACGCTCTCAACAAAACCTCTGGTGTGATCCAAAGTCACTTCTAATGACGGCACTGCCAACGACACTTCTACTCCCGTTCCGAGTGGCGCAGGATGATGTCTTGCGTCCCAAGGCGGCAGCACCAATACCACCTCTTCAACCGGACTGCGCTGTCGCAACAAATCAGACAGCAAACCCGCTCCAATAATGGTACCCGGATCGGCATCGTGCCATTCCGGCTCTAAATCGCCTGATTGACCAGTGGAGGTTTGCTCGTTCACCGCCGCCCTGAGGCCCTCTGCTGCCGCGAGCCCCCCGCAAAATACCTGCCGAGTGTGTCGATGGGACCGAACGGCACCCACGGCAACGTCTATGGCGAGGTGTTCAATGCCAATCCAAATGCAACTCGCTATCGTCAACGCTACCGCTCCTCTGCACTACTGCGCTATCTCAGCGCTATCTCAGCGCTATCTCAGCGCTATCTGACACGGTGTCCTACTGGCTCTCTCTGCTGGTTCTTCTCTGCCGCGACACGCGCCCTGCTATGGCTGCAGCGGCGGCGGTTGTCTCACTCAGCCGCCACGAACATGGCGAACAAACACATCAAACCTCACTGACTTGCCGGATAAGGCGAAAGACGCTTTTCGCTTTCCCAACACTGGCGCCTTTAATGGGCGTTTGACCACAATACGATCAACGGCCTGCTGCCAAGCCCAGTTCATTAACGACTCTCCCCCGTCATTGGACGCCGATAAGTACTGCAACATCATCGCCTCTTTTTTAACCGCCGCTGCCTTTTTGCGCTCGGGAAACATGGGGTCCATATAAATTACGGTTGCGGCACCCAAGGACTGCGCTTCACTCTTACCGACATGAACCGTCATTCGCTCCGCCGCATCACGAACGCCATCATAACGACTCACTTGGGCGCACAAAATCGCGTCATGTAACAACCAGGCCAGCGCAGGAGTTTGCTCACACAAGGTTACTCGACACCCTAAATCGGCGAGCACAAACGCATCTCGCCCTAAACCGCCCGTGGCATCGAACACAACAGGATGTCGATCACTCTTGACACCAACCGCCCTACCCAATAGCTCATTTTGGCCACCATGACGTCGATGTAACATCGCCGCTGAATCGTACCGTATTGCTACTTTGAGCCCTGCTGTTTCCAGCCATGCGCTTGTTTCACCCACGATCAGCTCAATCTCGTCTGACCTCAATGCTGGGTTATAAGGCAAAGCCAGTTGCGCTGCTGCCTCTTGTGCACGCAGCGGTGATTCGCCAAGCACTGGCCTCACAACAAGCTGCTTTACGGTGTGGTCTGAAAGCTGAGGGGGGGGAATTTGCATTCAATGGGGGGCCATGCTTGACTACGCGCCCGTGTATCTTAATCGTTATATGACCTCACTGAGTATCGTTTTTAGCCATCGGCCTCTCTGTCTGCTGGCGACGATCCTCTTGTGGCTACCCGGCTGCGAGACGTTGGACCGCTATGACATCACCATGAATGAGGTACCGGTTTACCGAGCCGCCTCCGTCGCGACAGTGTCTGGCGTAGAGGACACAGCATTAGCACAGTGTCTTCAACAAACCCTCAACGATGCCAAAGCGACTACTTTGACTGACTTAACATCGCTTAATTGCAGTCACGGGGGCATTACGACGCTGGCCGGACTAGCGCAATTTACGGGACTTAAATCATTAAAGCTCAGCGGCAATCACATCCGCAATCTGTTGGTACTGGAAAGACTCGTCAAGCTCGAGGCACTTTGGCTCGATAACAACAAAGTAATCGATCCGATTCCTGTGTTACGCATGGTCAACATTCGCCAGCTTGATCTCTCCGCTAACCCGTCACTACAGTGCCCTGAACGGACTGAAATGCGTCCACAACTGGCCATCACCCTGCCGGAGCACTGTCGATCCTCATGACCTATTGGCTCTACAGAACACTCGCGCTGCTACCACTCCCGATGAAATATGGTTTATCGAGTATGGCTGCATGGTTACTGGGCACCGTTTTTCGTTACCGCGCCCGCGTCGTAGCTAACAATTTACGCAACGCCTTCCCAGAACAAAGTGAGCAATGGCGCAAAGCCGTAGCCCAGCGTTTTTATCGACAGTTTACCGATGTCACGATGGAGATCCTTCACACATCGCGGATGAGCCTTGATGATTTCGCAAAAAGAGTCACGGTAGGGGGGATCGATGAGTTAGACCGCCTCTCTGAGAATCGAACTCGATCCGTCATCGTATTGACCATTCACCAAGGCAATTGGGAATGGATGATGCACGCTGCCAATGCCCATACCGGCATTGCGATCGACCCCGTCTATCGACGCCTTCATAGCCCGGGAGCAGATCGATTTGCTTACGAAGCCAGAAGCCAGTTTGGTGGGCAACCCATTCTCATGGAGAGGGTGGCGAGAAATGTTTTAAAGCACCGTAGGCGCTGCCGCGCACTGGTGCTAGTCGCCGACCAATCTCCGGGACAACGCGATAATATTTACTGGACACAATGGCTTAATCAACCGACCGCTTTCTTTACGGGACCGGCAACCATCGCCCAACTGACCAAATTCCCGGTCATGTTTGCTCGCTGTCGACGGGAGTCGCGCGGGCATTATCACCTGCAACTCATGCCGATAACGGAAACACCTGAACAGGCAACGCCCGAAGAGATCATCGAAGCTTATGCTCGCGTTGCGGAGGAATCGATCCAGGCGGAACCCGAGAGCTTTTTGTGGTCTAACCGTCGCTGGAAACACCAACCGCCCGATGACTTCGCCTGACAACTACGCGCTGGCAGCAGTCTCCGGCACCCTATTTCCGCAATCAACATCAACCCACTTAAAGCCGCTTTCTTGCGTCGCATGAATAATCGTACAGTGCGCTCGATCTGACCAGCCCGCTAGCATGGCATCAGCCAGCTCCGGGCGATTATTTTGTTGACTCAAATGCGCAACAAACAATAATTTAAGGTTGGTGGTGTCAGCACAATCAAGAAACTGCCTCGCTTGGGCGTTCGCTAAGTGCCCAAAGTCGCCCCCCACTCGGGTTTTGATCGAGCGCGGATACGGGCCTCTCATCAACATATCAGGGTCATGATTGAACTCTAAAACTAAGGCGTCACAGCGCGCAAAAGCTTTTAGCACGTGCGGAGTGATACTGCCCAAATCAGTCAGAATCCCCAGTTTTACATGGTCATGCTGCAGGCAGTACTGCACTGGTTCGCGCGCATCATGTGGCACGGGTTCCGCCGCTACCTGCAAATCACCCAGGTCAAAACGATCACCAGGCCGGATGAGCACACGACGGGTGAGACTCGTAAATTGGCGACTGGATGCAGTACCTGCAGTGAGGAAAACGGGGAGATCGTAGGCTCTAGCAAGCGCGCTAACACCGCGGCTATGATCCCCATGCTCATGGGTTACCAAAATCGCGTCAATATCGTTTCCGGTGATCTGCTGCGAGGCAAGACGTAGCTCCATTTCTTTGCGAGGCAAGCCACAGTCTATCAGCACAAGCGTCTCACCCGTGTCGACCAACGTCGCGTTCCCTTTGCTACCGCTGCCGAGGGACGCGATCCGCATTAAGTGATATTGCCTCGCAAGATCGTAAGGAGCGCTTGCTGGTCTCGTCGATCAACCTCCTCCCCCTCAGGTCCATGCAATGTGATAAGCACTGCATCTGCATCGACACGATCAAGCCTTATTTGATATCGATGCCCAGCCAAGGGGTGCTCTTCCTCCCCACCCCAAAGCCAATCGAACCAGCCACTCTCATCTTCGTCTTCAGGTCCAATAAACGTGACATAAAGAATTCCCTGGCTTCGATCTCTATCATCGATCGCAAAATCAGCATCAGCGGTCCCTTTGATCACAGACGCCCAAGCTCGATCAAATGGCAGTTGGAGGCGAATCCGCGTCGCTTGCTCGGTATCTTCAAGCGCAATACGGCCTGAATCGCTCATCGCTCGATCTGCCATCATGGAGATTGGTGCGGCGTCCGCGCTATTAGCAAGATACTGCGCCACGTCTTGTAACATCTGACGCTCGAGCTCTTGATCATCTGATTGCTCCGGCCAGCTCACCTCTTCAACGCCTCTATCTTGCTGTAAAACGTGGAGCTCCGAGGTATTGCGTTGAACACCTGTATCAACACGAAACCGAAATCTCACTGCGAGCTCTCGCTCTTCCAACTTGAACCATTGGCTGTCAATGAGTCCCGCCTCGGCATCGACTGACGATACGCCGATCGCGCTGGTCGTAAGAAAAGCTCTGACCTGTGGCCATAATTTTCCGGGCGCAACGTTAACCAAGGCCCAGCGCTCATCGGACAGACTCTGTATCCGAACGGCATCGGCTTGATTATTTGCTGTCAGTGGCGTCGGTCGAGGGGTTTCAAATTGTGTGGCGAGTTGAGCGTTTTCCGTCACTGCCGGCACCGGATAATCCGGCTGTATCGATTCCGCGGATAAGTTAGGCGGCACGTCGATCGGCGTCAGCTCTGGCGCAGTCTGGTAACGGCTGGCGTTGTCTGGAAACAACCCATCCTCGCCTAACAACCAGCTGCACCCCGACAAGGTGGCCACAAGGACAGTACACAAACCTAAGCGAATCACGCGAAGTATGCCTCCAATGCGCGCTGCAGTGCAGCGTGGTGTCCTGCCGATAATGGTGTCAGTGGCAATCTAATACCCTCGGTAATCATACCTCGGAATGCCATCGCCCACTTGATCGGGATGGGATTAGATTCAGCAAACAACAAGTGATTCAAGTCAGCCAAGCGTGCATCGATCGCAGCAGCGGCTTCCCAGTCTGCTGCAAAAGCTGCGTTACACATCGCCGCCATATCCGGTGCGGCAATATTCGCTGTCACCGAAATATTGCCCTGACCACCATGGCGCATCAATTCTAACGCCGTTGCGTCGTCACCTGAAAATACGGCAAATCCATCGGGTACGGCACTGATCAGCTCAGCACCTCTGGCGACGTCACCCGTGGCATCTTTCACGGCAACTATTGTGTCGATCTGACTGAGTTTGATCACCGTGTCATTCAGTAAATCACAGCTGGTGCGACCCGGCACGTTATACAAAATGATGGGCAAGTTCACGGCTCGCGCTACCGCTTGAAAATGCTGGAACAGCCCATCTTGTGTCGGTTTATTGTAGTAAGGCGTCACCGACAGCGAGTAATCAGCACCTGCCTCGGCAGCGGCCACGGTCAATTCGATCGCCTCGTGGGTAGAGTTACCGCCGGTCCCTGCCACAACGGGAATTCTGCCGCCCGACTGCTCCACCGCAAAGCGAATCAGCTCACAGTGCTCCGGCACCGTTAACGTCGGACTCTCACCAGTCGTCCCTACAACACAAATTGCCGCGGTACCCGACTCGATATGATATTCGATCAACGTCGCCATCGCTGCCCAATCAATGGCACCATCAGGGTGCATGGGCGTTACCAACGCAACAATGCTTCCGGTTATCATCGATTCACTCCGGGGGATGCCTCGGCCAGCAAGGACACAAACTATGGTGCCGCAATTATCCACTACGGACCGAGATTCACAACCACCCATTGCTATTCGCTTCCACTATTTGGCAAATCAGGTGGGGAAACTCTGTTTGCTGGGTCTTTTGGCCGTATATTCGACACTGAGCGTGGGGCAAGACACTGATTTAGAGGTTCGTATCGAACCACTTACCGCAATCGATCAACAGTTCATGTCAGAACAACGAGTCCGGGTTGAGCAGCTCGCCAATCGACTAGGGCGCAATCTTTCAGGCCGAGCAGCACGAGACATCGATACGTTGCAAAGACTACTCGACGATGGCTTAGTGCCGTCGACAGACACCTTAGCACTCCAAGCGATGGGAGTGGTGTTTGGGGATCTGCTCGGCAGCCATCTCGATATGAGTTGGATAGTCTATCGCGATAACGCCGGTCGCTCACGAGCATTGAGCCACCGAGATGCCGATGTCACTTTATTCCCGATGACCATGATTTCTCGACGCCACCAGAACGGCAGCACTCGGCGCCTACAGTCGCTGTATGACGAAACAGTGGCAGATATTCGACCCCTACTGCCTGGTGGCAAGTGGTTACCATAGCGGGAGATGTTCAGCTGACTCACAAAGCACAGTCGGTAAGCCGGCAATCGATAAGCGATCGGCTGCGACGTGCTCCTCAGTTCATCAAGCTCGTACTGAAATTACATCGAGAACCACCTGTCGCACCAGCATTTTAATGAGTGCGGTGCACTGGCCTTCTCATGGGATTAAACTGTGTGGGGCACGCGGGCATTATCGGGCGAAGCGATTTCCCGCTTAAGCTTTTTTCATCCGGTTACGGAAGGATTTTTGATCCATGCACTGCCATGATTTTTGATACCGTCAACCTTCCCCGTAATGACTTTCAATTAGCGCTTCGGGCAATCGAAGACTGCCAAGAACCGCGCTATCAGAGTGACTTAGACGCCGTGATCAATGCGGTCACCTCTCGGCAGCGGGAATATATCGCTGGCCGAGTCCTCGCGAGAGAATTACTGGGTCGTCTCGGCGTCGATGCCCAGACCATTGCATCGGGACCCAAACGAGAACCCCTTTGGCCTAAAGGTGTCGTTGGATCCATCTCTCATAATGAGCTGTTTTGTGCTGCGGTCGTCGCACAGAATTCAGTGGTCACTTCCGTGGGTATCGACATCGAAACGACAGGGCGCATCGATCGTCAGCTATGGGGACACTCATTCACCGAAGAGGAAACCGAACACCTGCTGCAGCTTGAGCCGGTAGCGCAATTGCGACAAGCCACCCTCTTTTTTTCAATCAAAGAAGCGTTTTACAAATATCAATTCCCAATAACGCAATCCTGGGTGGGATTCAGAGACGTCAGCGTTCATCAAGAAGACGCCTCGCTCTATCGATTGACGGCGCAGATCAGCGACGCAACATTGGCAAACACTGTCCTTGCGGTCGTTGAATCTGTTGGCACTGATCAGGTCATTGCCTTAGTCATTGATGAATCAGTGCTCAAGGCTGCTAACAGACGCGACTGAAAACCAGGCAATAGATTACTCATCAGGTCGCTAGAATAATGGTTACCACACCAAGCAATCTGAACCTCCAAGCAATGTCCCATGACATAAAGCTCCACTTGCAAGGCCACATCGGCAGAAGCATCCAATGCCACCAAGTCCTCATAAGCCGTTTCAGCTAACTGCAACCCCTGTTCACGAGCATAACTACTAAAGTCACCCAGATAGTTGAAACTGATATCTGCGGGTAAACGAGCTGTTGGCTCTGCACTCGCCGCCATCAACTCAAAGATCTCGGGAGACGCCTCTCTGGCAGTCGCTATGCGGTCGGTGAGTTCCTCCGTCAACTCTGGCAACGGCAGCTCAAGGCGAGCCTCGACACAATGGGCTTGAGTTAACCAGCCTACGACAGTATCCAAAGACACCTCACGACCGCTGGCCTCGTCGCGAATCGTGCCTTGGCGACCATGACTCTCTAGGAGTGCCGTGACCGAAGACTGCGTCCAAAGCCGACGGCTTGCATCGATAAAGCAGGACAGCAACAGTGCGGGCCACCGGAAACTTGAACCGTTTTCTCCCATAGACCCGTTAACCAGCGCGATAGCCCGAGAGCCAATATCGATTGAGAGATGCTGTGTCAGTAAGTCACTTCTCCGAGACAGCGACGTTTGCCTACCGAATGCAGCTACCGACTTAGGCGTGTGACCGATGGGAGAAGCACGATCTTTTACAACAAGACCCATAACACCGCGTGCAAATGCCCTCTCCAGTGGATCATTCAAGGTTGGCTGACTCAATATATCGTCGAATAAAGTGATCAAAATACGCAATGAAACCCAGTCACAAACGAGGTGGTGTACCACCAACGTGAGTTTCGTGATTGAAGCCGTATCTGACCCGCTAGCAATCACTCGAATTAACAACTCGTCATCTAGCGCAAATACTGAGGATGCGATCTCCTGTCGCTGCACCTGAGCGGACTCGCTAGCAGTGTTATCATCGAATACAAATGAGACCGCCCGATTCACCAATGACGGCGGAACAAATTCACGGATAGTTTGGCACCAGCCGCCGTCAGCAATCGTAAATCTTGCCCGAAGCGCGTCCTGCTCCATTACGATCAAGCCCAGACTATCGGTCACTCCGGCTAGCGAGACTGGCTGGGGTAGGAGCAGGTCGATCGCCAGATTAAAGTGTCGCGCAGCCTCGCGCGTCCGACTGGCAAAAAACCATTTTTGTATGGGGAGTAAATCCAGCCTCCCCTTTAACTGCCCAAGATTCTCGCCGTTTACTTGACCCACACTTTGAATAAATTCAGCGAGTATGGAGTGATCAAAAAAGGTTTTTAACTGGCAGCTGATACCCCGCTTACGCAACTGTGTCATGGCGCGCATTGCCTTGATGGAATCACCACCGAGATCGAAAAAATGATCGGTCATTGCCACTTCTGATCGATTGAGCACGTCTCGCCATACGCCTGCGATGATCTGTTCGGCCACCGTAGACGCCGCAGTCCCAGAGACGATTGCCTCACTAGGCAATCGATCCATCAGTTTTTTACGATCCACCTTACCGGCTAAGTTACGAGGCAATGCCTCTGCGATCACCACTTCGTTTGGTTGCATGTAACTGGGCAGAGATTGCTGCAGATAGTGTTTTAAATCGGGCGCTGACAATTGAGACTGCTGCTTTGACACCGCAAATAAACAA
>JABJAS010000070.1 GCA_018666055.1 Halieaceae bacterium
ATCGGTATCGATGCACTCGGTTACGAAGCAGACCAAAAGCAACTCTACCTCGAGGCCCTGCACCGACCCCAAGGGATGATTTTAGTTACCGGACCCACCGGCTCAGGCAAAACCGTGTCGCTCTATACCGGGCTCAATATTTTAAATGAACCCGAACGCAATATTTCCACTGCCGAAGACCCTGTAGAAATTAATATGCAAGGCATCAATCAAGTGCTGGTGAATCCCAAGGTGGGGCTCAACTTTGCCGAGGCGCTGCGCTCCTTTCTCCGCCAGGACCCAGACGTCATCATGGTCGGAGAAATTCGTGATCTGCAGACCGCGGAAATTGCCATCAAAGCGGCTCAGACCGGGCACCTGGTGATGTCGACCGTACATACCAACAATGCGGCCGAGACGGTCACACGACTCCTGAACATGGGCATACCGGCTTTTAATATTGCCGCGTCGGTGACGCTGATCATCGCCCAGCGACTCGCCCGTCGCCTCTGCAAGCACTGCGCCGAACCACACACTACAGTGCCTGAGGGTGCGCTCTTAGAGATGGGATTCACCCTCGAACAGCTCATCCATGCAACGATCAAACACCCCGTTGGTTGTGACCAATGCAAGGATGGTTACAAAGGGAGGGTCGGCATTTACGAAGTGGTGCGAATCACCAAACCCCTTGCTGCCGCCATTATGGATGGCGCGAACTCTATTGAACTAGATCGCGTGGCGCGCGAGGCGGGCTTTGACGATCTCAGACAATCGGCTCTGAAAAAATGTGCCGATGGACTGATCAGCCTAGAAGAAGTTAGCCGGGTGACAACGGACTGATCACCTAACATCCCACATGAGTGGAGAGAAGCGATGACAACAGACAGCATTGTATTTGTTTGGCGTGGTACTGACCGCAATGGACAACCCTCAACGGGCGAAGAAATGGCGAGTTCTGCTGCCATGGCACGCGCGCAGCTGCGCAGGCAGGGCGTCACCACTAAAACGGTGAGAAAAAAGGCTAAAGAATTCACGCTTTTTGGGCCAAAAAAGATAACGCCTGCCGATATCGCCATCTTCACGCGACAACTCGCCACGATGATGAAAGCAGGGGTACCGCTGGTTCAGGCCTTTACGATTGTCGCAGACGGCACCGAACACGAGACTATGCGCAGGCTGATTAATGATTTACGCACAGATGTGGCCTCGGGTACTAACATTGCTGATGCATTGAGCAAACACCCGCGACAATTTGACGAACTCTTTTGCTGTCTGGTCGCATCGGGTGAAAATTCGGGCACCCTAGAGACCATGTTGGATCGGGTTGCCACTTACAAAGAAAAAACCGAGGCGCTCAAGGCAAAAATCAAAAAAGCACTCACCTACCCAACGGCAGTCATCGTGGTCGCCATTGTGGTGACCGCTATTTTGCTCGTCAAAGTGGTCCCTCAATTTGCGGAGACGTTTCAGGGTTTTGGTTCAGAGTTACCCGCGTTCACCCTACTGGTACTGAGCATCTCAGACTGGGTGCAAGCCTACTGGTTACTCTTATTGATCTCGTTCATGGTGGCCGGCTATCTCTTTTCGCAGGCTAAGCAACGCTACAAGCGTGTATCGGACTGGGTTGACGCGATGTCTCTTAAAGTGCCGGTTATCGGTACGATCGTCCACGATGCGGTGATTGCACGTTTTTCTCGAACCCTGTCGACCACCTT
This sequence comes from Halieaceae bacterium, assembly GCA_018666055.1. Classification (GTDB taxonomy): domain Bacteria; phylum Pseudomonadota; class Gammaproteobacteria; order Pseudomonadales; family Halieaceae; genus Luminiphilus. Next base: position 1,695 of record JABJAS010000070.1, read on the forward strand.
CGCCGCCGGGGTGCCACTGGTTGAAGCCTTGGATTCTACTGCTGGTGCGGCGGGTAACGCGGTCTACGCCCGCGGTATTGCGCGTATTCGAGACGATGTTACAGCAGGCCAAGCACTCACTTCCTCGATTCGATCTACCGACCTATTCCCGGTCATGCTGTTACAGATGATCGCTATTGGCGAAGAATCAGGATCACTTGATGATATGCTCAGCAAAGTTGCTGATCATTACGAGGCCGCCGTGGACAATGCCGTAGACAGTCTGAGCTCACTCATGGAGCCCCTCATTATGTCAGTGCTCGGCGTATTGGTGGGGGGGCTGATGATTGCCATGTATCTCCCCATCTTTATGCTGGGATCGGTCATTTAATACCCATGCGCTTGGTAAAGCGGTAAAGGTCATGCTGCACCTATTGTCAGATCCTGTTTTGTTTACGCTCATCTGCGGCGCGGTGGGGCTGATTATCGGCAGCTTTCTCAATGTCGTCATTCTTCGCCTTCCTCGCATGATGGAATCGCAGTGGCAAAAAGACTGTTGTGAGTTGATGGATCAACCCATTCCTTCCGACGCGACATTGAGTTTGGCCCACCCTCGCTCAACGTGCCCCCAGTGCGACGCCCCTATTCG
>JABJAS010000071.1 GCA_018666055.1 Halieaceae bacterium
CAAATTTAGTCGCCCCCTCGCCGTCGCGAACAATATCGTGCGCCAACTCAATCATGAGCGTCGTCAACGCGTCCAAAAATAGTGCTGTAGCCGGTGACTCTGCCTCCAACACCACAGACGATTTCCCGGTCGCAGACAGCGTGACCGCGTCATTCGTAGACGTGTCACCATCGACACTAATGCGATTGAAGCTAGCGGCAACAGCGGTTCGCAACAAGCTGTCGAGCAGAGCCGGTGCGATTTCAGCATCTGTGCCAATAAAGCCCAGCATCGTCGCCATATTAGGGCAGATCATCCCAGCGCCCTTGGCCATTCCCGTGATCACGCAGGTTTGTCCACCTAAGTCGATCGAGACACTTCGCAATTTGGCTCGCGTATCCGTCGTCAAAATCGCGGCGGCGGCACGCTCCCAATTGTTATCGCTCAGGTCCTCCACCGCGTGAGGCAATGCCCGCGTGATCAGCTCAGCCGAGAGCGGCTCGCCGATGACACCTGTCGAAAATGGCAGAACCCGGTCACTCGCCGATCCGGTTAAATCCGCCACCGCTTGGCAGGACTCGCTTGCGACCCGCTTGCCATGCTCGCCGGTACCCGCATTGGCATTACCCGTATTGATTAACAGCCAATCAGACTGGCCTTGGTTCGCCTGGCTGTGTTCCGCGGCAATCAGGACCGGAGCAGCACGAAACGCATTCTGTGTGAAAACCACTGACGTACTCGCGCCAGACGCCAACGAGATCAGTACGAGATCATCGTAGTCGGCCAGTTTAATCCCGGCCTGTGCAACGCCTAATCGTAAGCCCGCCACAGGGTGAATCATCGGCACCCCTCATTGCACAGCATAACCATCGGACGCGGCATCATTAGGTGAGGGCACCGCAGCATTGCTTATACTTTTTACCGCTACCACAGGGGCAAGGATCGTTCCGGCCTACCTTGGGTTCCATCCGGGTCATCGGCTGCGTAGGCGGGGCCTGCGATGGCGCCACCGCCGAGGGATCAGCGGTCACTGGATTCGCCTCAGCATGTTCAAACGCCATACTTTGTTTTGCCGCCGCCTCGCGTCGACGCTGCTCGACCGCCGCTGCTTCGTCCGCATGCTGAACCTGCACATGACTCAGAAAACGAATCACCTCATATTTCAGGCGTTGCAACAGGCCCTCAAACAACTCAAACGACTCTCGCTTGTATTCCTGTTTCGGATTCTTATTAGCATAAGCCCGCAGGTGTATTCCTTGCCGCAGTTGATCCATTACCTGAAGGTGCTCTTTCCACAACGTGTCCAGCACTTGAAGCATGATCTGCTTCTCCAGCTGACGCATTCCCGGCCCAACACCTTGCGACTTTTCCTCGTAAGCAGATTGCACCGCCGCTAAAATCCGTTCGCGTAATGTCTCCTCGTGAAGGGCGTTGTCTTCTTCAAGCCACTGGCTGACAGGCATTGCCACGCCAAATTCAGCCTCGAGCTGCTTCTCAAGCCCGGGGATGTCCCACTGCTCTTCCACACTCATCGGGGGGACAAATCCATCAACAGCCTCACTCACCACATCGGCGCGGATTGCGGCAATGGTGTCTTCAATCTCATCATCCGATAACAATTCATCCCGCTGTCGGTAGATGATCTGTCGCTGGTCATTCGCGACGTCGTCGTACTCCAGTAATTGCTTACGAATATCGAAGTTGCGGCCCTCGACCTTACGTTGCGCTTTTTCGATGGCATTACTCACCATTCGGTGCTCAATCGCCTCCCCGCGCTCCATTCCCATCGCCTGCATGAAGCTTTTCACGCGATCCGACGCAAAGATTCTCATCAGGCTATCTTCTAAAGAAAGATAGAAGCGCGACACGCCCGGATCGCCCTGACGACCAGACCGCCCTCTTAACTGATTATCAATCCGACGAGATTCGTGTCGTTCAGTACCCAGGATATGCAATCCACCTGCAGCAATGACTGCGTCATGGCGCGCTTGCCACTCCGTTGTCAGCGCTGCACGCACAGTGTCGTCAAGATCATCTCCCTTGGCGGCCAGCTCCGCTTCCAAGTTGCCGCCCAGTACGATATCGGTACCACGACCGGCCATATTGGTCGCAATCGTCACGATTCCCGGACGACCCGCCTGAGCGATAATTTCAGCTTCCTGCTCGTGATACTTAGCATTCAGCACTTTGTGCGCAATGTCTTTGCGCTTAAACGCCTCCGATAATTCCTCGGATGTTTCCACCGATGCAGTACCCACCAGTACCGGTGCTCCCGAGTCAATACACGACTGCACATCCTCTATGATCGCTTCGAATTTTTCGTCGCGGGTCAGATAGACCAAATCGTTTAGATCATCACGAAGCATCGGGACATTGGTTGGAATCACCACACAATCGAGGCCATAAATCTGCTGGAACTCAAAAGCCTCTGTATCGGCAGTACCCGTCATGCCTGACAGTTTGTCGTAGAGTCGAAAGAAATTCTGGAAAGTGGTGGACGCGAGAGTTTGGCTCTCACTTTGAATCTTCACCCCCTCCTTTGCTTCAATCGCTTGGTGTAATCCCTCCGATAACCGTCGACCTGCCATGGTTCGGCCCGTGTGCTCATCGATGAGAACCACCTGTCCCTCTTGCACAA
>JABJAS010000072.1 GCA_018666055.1 Halieaceae bacterium
CCGTCCTGCACGCCCCTGGACTTCACGCAGTAGTGCACCGCGTTGATCGTGACCGCCACGTCCTCAGTGCCGAGCAGTGTTTGCATGGCGACAAGCACTTGCTGTGTCAGCCGCTCCTGCACTTGTGGCCGCTGTGAGAAAAACCTGACGAGGCGGTTGATCTTGCTGAGACCGATGACGGTATCTTTAGGGATATAAGCCACTTTTGCTGAGCCGTCTATCGTGACGAAGTGATGCTCGCAGGTGCTGGTGAGGTCGATATCATCGACGCAGACCATTTCCTCTACCTTCATCTTGTTTTCAATCACCGTAATTTTAGGAAAGTGGGTATAGTCTAGTCCGCTAAAAATTTCATCCACATACATCTTCGCGATACGATGTGGTGTCTGTTCTAAGCTGTCGTCTCGCAGGTCAAGCCCAAGTGTGTTCAAGATTTCGGTGAACGACGCTTGAATCACGGCATAGCGCTCATCGCGGGATAGCCCGTTTGCCGTCATCGGCGTCTCTAGCCCTCGCTTCAGCAAGGCGCCTCGCACTGCGATGGCCTCTGGTGTCAATGCGCCAGGCAGTGCTGTCGCAACCGCTGCTTTCAATTGATTGATCGCCATATCTTGTTCCACCCTTTTTAGGAGACGTTCTTTACTTATCTTACTTTGCGCCAGGCATTTTAGATTTCAATTCTGGACGCTCTTGGGTCATTTTTTTTTCAAGGCCTCGGATCAGCTGATTTTGCCCCATCATTCACCTCCCCCTGAGGTCGTTGTGATGCTGCCGCTGTGTTGACTGACGAACGGTTGCACTGACTCAAGGCAGAAGCGCGATCTGCACCGCGATGTCCACCAGAAATGATATCATAAGGCGTCCAACTTATTAGACAGGCCATGGCTACTTTCGCGACAAAACTAGGACAGGTTCAGGCCGCCCTCGATGCAGCAGGTCTGTGTTTTGGGCATGGCTACGAATCGGCACATGATGAGGCTGTCGCCTTACTGCTGGCCGCGGCAAAACTACCGGCGGCGCAGTCCACTGCGTTACTGGCTGAACCGTTTCCCGTCGAGGCGGAAAAACGGTTGAGTCAGATGCTGGCTATCCGCTGTAACGAGCGGCAACCTGTGGCTTATATTGTGGGTGAGGCCTACTTGGCCGGGGTGCGATTTTTATCCGATCATCGGGCGCTGGTGCCTCGGTCCCCGATCGCGCAACTGCTGACCGAGGGTCTCTTTCCCTGGTGGGCAGCGGCAAGCTCACCGCGCCACATTGTCGATGTGTGTTGTGGCGGGGGCAGTCTTGGCATTGTGGCGGCCACGTGCTTTCCCGAGGCCACGGTAACGTTGTCTGACCTCGACAGTCAGGCATTGTCGCTAGCGGCGGAGAATGTTCGCTTTAATGATTTGGGATCACGTGTTTTCTGTGTTCAGGCAGACTTATTGGCGGCGCTCGCGGCTGGGAGTGTCGACCTGATCCTGTCGAATCCACCGTATGTGTCGGCGGCTGAAATGCGGGATTTGCCAGCGGAGTACGAACACGAGCCTCGGTTCGCGCTGGAGGCTGAGGCGGAGGGCACAGCGTTGGCGCTACAGGTATTGAGGACAGCGGCGACACTACTCAGCAGCGAGGGTTTATTGGTATTGGAGGTCGGCGAGACGGCAGAAGCGCTGGAATGCAGTTTGCCGCGCGTCCCGTTTACCTGGGTTGACCTGCCTCAGGGAGGCTCGGGGGTCGCTGTCATCAGTGCGCAGGAATTACGGGACTGGAGAGCCGCTGGCATTTTATAATGCTGGCAGGAGGGAATCATGTCTGGAAATACGTTTGGTAAGCTTTTCACAGTGACTACTTTTGGCGAGAGCCATGGGCCGGCACTGGGTTGTATTATTGATGGCTGTCCGCCGGGGTTGAGTTTAGAGGCGTCGGATTTGCAGTTGGATCTGAATCGCCGTAAACCGGGACAGTCTCGCTATACCACACAGCGAAAAGAAGACGATGAGGTGCAGATTCTTTCAGGGGTATTTGAAGGGAAGACGACCGGCACGCCGATAGGGCTGCTCGTGCATAACCAGGATCAAAAATCAAAAGATTACAGTAAAATTAAAGATTTATATCGACCGGCTCATGCAGATTATACTTACGATAGAAAATTTGGGGTGCGTGATTATCGCGGTGGCGGTCGGTCTTCTGCCCGAGAAACCACCATGCGCGTGGCGGCTGGTGCGGTGGCAAAGAAGTGGTTATCAGAGCGCTATGGCGTCCGCGTTAGGGGCTATTTGAGCGAACTTGGGCCCTTAACAGCCACTGCGCATGATTGGGACCAGGTTGAACAGAACCCTTTCTTTTGTGGTGACGTGTCGCTCCTCCCAAAATTAGAGGCGTACATGCAGGACCTTATTAAGCAGGGAGATTCGGTGGGTGCGCGGATCAATGTGGTCGCTGATGGGGTGCCGGCGGGATGGGGAGAGCCTGTTTTTGACCGGCTTGACGCGGATATCGCGCACGCGGTGATGAGTATCAATGCGGTCAAAGGGGTTGAGATTGGCGATGGATTTGCCTCAGTGGCGCAGTTAGGCAGTGAGCATCGAGATGCGATGACCTCTGCTGGCTTTGCCAGCAACCATGCGGGCGGTACGCTGGGTGGTATTTCCTCGGGCCAGCCTCTCTGCGTGAGTCTGGCGCTTAAACCAACCTCCAGTATCCGTATCCCGGGTGAGACAGTCGACAACCAAGGTGATGCTGCTGAGGTAATCACCACGGGTCGGCATGATCCCTGTGTCGGGATAAGAGCAACGCCGATTGCCGAGGCGATGGTGGCGCTGGTGCTCATGGATCATGCGCTCCGTCATCGAGGACAAAATGCCGACGTGATCCATAACGTGCCGCCGGTGCCTGGCGCAGTGCCCCAATAGTGGCGGTTCGTAAGCGAAATAGAACACTCTTTTTGGCGTTGGCCGCCTGCCTGGCACTTTTTTGGGGGGCGGTGGACATTGTAGGGGTGCCAGCGGCTCGGCTAGGGGTGCAGTTACTCTGGGTCAGCTTGGGCGTGATATTCATCATATCCTCTGGCGCACTGGTAGGGTGGTGCCTAAACCGCCTCAAGCGCCGATCTTAACCACGACCGGCAACCACCCGGCTGCGGTACGCGCTAAGTCGACTATGATACGCAAGCAGATCTGATACATATGGGGAGACAAACGATGATGTTGCGATGGATGATGGGAGTGGTGTGGGTGTTTTGTGCCAGTGGTGTTTACGCTGAGCTCAATTGGCAGGCGGCGCTGTCCGGCGAGCATCGATCGGAGGACAACAAGGCGCGGGATGAATATCGGCATCCTCAAGAGACACTGACTTTTTTCGGTCTGTCATCGGCGATGACGGTAATGGAAATTTCACCAGGTGGCGGTTGGTATACCGAGGTTCTGGCGCCATTAGTGGCTGATAACGGCGCTTTGATTGCAGCGCATTCGAGCCCCAATGGCGGGAGTTATGCGCGCCGCTCGTTAGGCGGTTTCTTAAAAAAGCTCGGGGAAAATGGCGAGGTGTTCGAGGCGGTTGAAGTCGCGACATTGCAGCCACCCAAGGCGATATCTCCAACGCCGCCCGGTTCTGTGGATTTAGTGTTGGCGTTTCGTAACGTCCACTCCTGGCTCCGAGCCGATCAGGCTGAAATGATGTTCGCGACGATTGCAGAGTCACTGAAGCCAGGGGGCATTCTCGGTATCGTTCAGCATCGAGGCAGTGCAGATTTGACGCTGGAGCAGATGAAGAAAACGGCTTATGTGAGTGAGGAAAAAGTCATTGAGCTGGCTGAACTGTCGGGTCTTGAACTCGATGCGCGGAGTGAGATTAACGCGAACCCCAAAGACACGAAGGATCATCCACGGGGTGTTTGGACTTTGCCGCCGACTTTAGCGGCGGGTGACGAGGGTCGGGAACGCTATCTCGCTATTGGTGAAAGCGATCGCATGACGTTGAGATTCATTAAGCCGGCGGAGTAGGCGGGTGGCTGATAGCGAGCCGACAGAACATATCGATGCCATTGGATTGTTCTGCCCTGAGCCGGTGATGTTATTGCATGCCGCAATGAGGCGGCTGGCCCCGGGTGCGGCATTAACGCTGCGCGCAACCGATCCGTCGACGCAGCGAGACATCCCTAATTTCTGCGAATTCTTGGGGCACGACTTATTGGCGAGCGAACAGCAAGATGAGCACTTCTTTTTTCATATTCGAAAGGCCAAGCATTGATTCAATCGCAACCGCCTGTGACGGCAGACGCAGTCGTCGCGACCTTCAACCAGCTGTTTCAGGAGCCCGAGGGAGCGGTGCTGGTGGCCGGCGCATCAGAGCCCTTTTATTTGCCGGGACAGCCCAGTCAAGTTTTTTTTCGAGCTGATTATGTGCGCAGTGCCTTGCATGAGGTGGCGCACTGGTGTGTGGCAGGACGTCGTCGTCGAGGGTTACCTGACTATGGGTATTGGTACAGTCCCGATGGGCGGTCAAGCGAGAGGCAGGCCGCTTTTTTTTCAGTTGAAGCAAAGCCGCAGGCCATTGAGTCCTTGTTCTGTGAGGCGCTGAATGTGGCGTTTGCCCCCAGTGTTGATAATCTGGCGCACGCCTCATCTGCTGCGGCGCTGCGGACATTCGAGAATCGAATCGAGCTCTGGCGTGCTCGACTGCTGGGTGGGGGCTTGCCTCGCAGAGCATCACGCTTTTTGACCGCTTTGGAGTGCCACGATGGCCGTGGCATCAGCGGGTAAGTCATGACTCGTGCCTGTGGTAACCCAGCCGATTTGTCATGGGTCATTGATGAGGCCATACCGATCACGGCATCGTTAAAGCAGGCAACCGGTAATGCGCTGATGGTATCGGCACGCGACATCACCCCTGCCATCATCGAAAAGGCCGATGGACTGTTAGTGCGCTCGGTCACGCAAGTTGATGAAGCCTTGCTGGCGGGCAGTGCCGTTCGGTTCGTGGGTACTGCGACGGCTGGGATTGATCACCTCGATGCTGCGGCATTGGCGCGTCTTGGGGTCCAGTGGGCCTCTGCCCCCGGATCCAATGCGACCGCTGTTGTTGAATACGTGCTGTCGGCGATCGCGCTATCAGGTCATTTCCAGTCAATCTTGCGCGGCACTCCAGTGGGGATTGTTGGTCTTGGTGCGGTCGGCGGGCAGCTTGCGCAACGGCTGGTCAGTCTGGGATGTCAGGTAGTGGGCTACGACCCGCTTGTGACGCATTGGCCCCCTGGTGTACTGAGGGGCGATTTAGAGGCGGTGCTGAGCCAGGCAGTGGTGTCACTGCACGCCAGTTTGCATGATCAACCTTCTTTTGCTTCACAGGGTCTGATGGGTGTCGCTGAGGTAGAAAGCATGATCGTGGCCTCTGCGACACGGTCTCAGCCGGGGCTGTTCATCAATGCGGGGCGGGGCGGGCTGGTGACCCACCAGGCGCTGGAATGCCTGCTAGCGAGTGCGTGGACGACGGTGTTGGACACTTGGCCTACCGAGCCCTTCCTCGACGGGTCGCTGCTGGCGCAGTGTGATTGGGTGTCGCCCCATATTGCGGGGCACTCCAAAGCGGCCAAGCGTCGGGGTAGCGATATGTTGGCGAGCGCGGTGGCCCAATGGGGTGATCAGATCGGGCTGGCGCGGCCGGTAATTGGTGCTGCTGCGATAACGCAAGAACCGATGCCTCCCACGCTAACAAGCCTTATTTGTGAGGCTGGTGAGGCGCCAGGAGAGGTGATGGAGCGATTCCTGCATCAGTCGAGCGTACTCGCTAGAGAAGACGCACGATTGCGTCAGGGGGCAACACCGCATGTCACCCCTGAGCTGTTTGATCGGCTGCGACAGAGTTACGAGCAACCGTCGGAGTGGACCGGTGCGCAACTGCAAGTTTCAGCCGGTTCGACTGCTATAGTGGCGGCTTTGAAAAAATTGGGTATTGCGGTTATTTGATTGGAGGGATGCACGATGATTCAGGATAAAGACGACGCCGATTGGCGCGAGGCACTCTCGGCTGAGGAGTACTACGTGCTCCGAGAAAAGGGAACCGAGCGCGCGTTTACAGGGGAGTATTGGAATGTATTTGATGAGGGTACCTACCACTGTCGGGGTTGCGGTGAGGTGTTGTTCCAATCTGACGCTAAATTCGATGCGCACTGTGGATGGCCTAGCTTCGATCGGCCAGCGTCAGACACTGCAGTGGCAGAAGCGCATGATGTCAGTCATGGCATGACAAGAACAGAAGTGCTGTGTCAAAAGTGTGGCGGTCATTTAGGGCATGTGTTCCCAGATGGTCCGACAGACACGGGGCAGCGCTACTGCATCAATAGTCTCTCTATCGCGCTCACGGCGTCTGAAAATTAAGTGTGGCGGAGTGAATTGCCCCAGGTCGCCGGAGCCCTCTGGCCTGGTGGCAGGTTGAAAACCTGAGCCCACATAAGCGCCGCTGGCCTGAGTAGCGCGTGTTGCAGGGCTTACGGAAGGTCGTCGAGACAAAGAAAAAATGGAGCGGGAAACGAGGTTCGAACTCGCGACCTCAACCTTGGCAAGGTTGCGCTCTACCAACTGAGCTATTCCCGCAAAAAAAATGGCGTCCCCAGGGGGGTTCGACCCCCCGTTCCCGCCGTGAAAGGGCGGTGTCCTAGGCCACTAGACGATGGGGACAGTAATACCTAAAACAGATGGCGCGCATGGTAGTAACCCACCGGGTA
>JABJAS010000073.1 GCA_018666055.1 Halieaceae bacterium
GCAATGGAGGCAGATCAAGGTGGGGTCTTACTGATTGATGAAATCGACAAAGCCGATTTCGAATTTGAGTCGTTGCTCTTAGAAGTGCTCTCGGACTATCAGGTATCAATTCCCGAACTTGGCACCATTCGTGCTCGCTCCAAACCATTAGTATTCCTCACCAGTAACGATACGCGGGACCTCTCCGACGCGCTAAAGCGTCGCTGTCTGCACCTCCACATCCCCTTTCCGACTGTCGAGTTAGAGGCAAAAATAGTCGCCAGTCGCGTGCCTGAACTGGCGCAGTCCATGACGAAAAAGCTGGTCCAATTTGTTCACGCTGTGCGGTCATTGGATCTTAAAAAGGCACCGGCTATTTCAGAGACCGTCGATTGGGCTAAAAGTCTTTTGCTACTGCACGCCAAAGACTTAGACAGCGCGCTTGTTCAGGACACACTCAACGTCTTACTGAAGTACGAGGACGATATCCAAACAGCACAGGGGCAGCTCTCTAAACTCATGGTCGCTGCAGTAGAGCCGTAACACCAATGGGGCAAGGGGAACACGATAAGACCACCGACGGCGCCAATCATGGCGCCGTCAGTAGCGATCAACTGCTCGCTTTCATGCAGTATTTGAGGGGTCAAAAAATAGCGGTATCACCGGCCGACACGCTCGATGCCGTCGCCGTCGCCGAATTATTGGGCTATGACAATCGCACCCTGCTACGCAACGGTCTGGCTTCGACACTGGCTAAATCTGCCCACGAACTGACCGTATTTGAAACCGCATTCGACCAGTACTTTCAACCCACGATGCGAAGACCCAGCGCGCCTGCAGCATCGAACGATGATGGCGCCGACGCGACGCTACCCCCCGAAACAGACGACCCCATGCCCGCCTCCACACCGGAGCAAAGCAATGAGGATCCACTGGACGGTCTGCGCGGCAATAGCCTGTTTGATGCGCTAGAAAACAGAGATGACAGTGCCTTGTCTGTCGCCATTGAGACCGCTGCGGCAGACGCCAAAGTGGATGATATTTCACTGTTTACGCAGCGTGGGCAGTATGTCCGGAAAATACTGGACGCTTTGGGCGATGAGGCGCTGAGGGATGCCGCCATCGAGTTTGAACAGAGCGAGCCCGCTGCCTTCGAAGCGGTACAGGCGTTAAGGGAGCAACTGCGCGAGCGCGTCAGAGACCGTGTCGAGCGCGCCTATCTCATTCACGCTAAAGCCGAGACAGAAGATCTGCTGGATGAATCACTCTCAAAGATCAAACTGGGCAATGTTGATCACAGCCAGATGGCGCGCCTAAAGCGCTTGATGGATCGTATGGCACGTAAACTGGCTGCAAGGCATGGCAGACGCCGTCGACGTTACCGCCGGGGGAGGTTGAACGTGGGAGAAACTGTGCGACGCGCAATTCCAACAGACGGCGTCCCCTTCTCGCCCCGTTGGCGTAAGTCTGAGCGGAAACGTCCGCAAATTATGGCGATTTGCGATGTGAGCGGCTCGGTCGCCGCCTACGCCAAGTTTCTATTGATGTTTCTCTATGCATTACAAGACGTGCTGCCGAGAACACGGACTTTTGCTTTTTCAGCCGCACTGGGGGAAGTGAGCGACCTGTTTGCTGACTTACCCGTGGCCGAGGCGATTGAGCGGGTCAATCTCAAATATGGCGGTGCCACAGACTACGGACGAGCACTGCACGAGTTTTCGGAGTCCGCATTAGCGGAAGTGAATAATGCGACCACCATCATCATTCTAGGCGACGCACGCAATAACCAAGCCGACCCCAGACTCGACTTACTGGCAGAAATGAAAGCGCGCGCCAAACAGCTGATATGGCTGAACCCAGAATCCATTCGATTATGGGGTACCGGCGACTCCGAAATGCTGCGCGTAAAAAGGCACTGCCATCTCGCGCGCGAGTGCAATAACCTCGAGCAGCTTGAGCGCATTATTGATAAGTTGCTCTCCGACAGACGCTAACACCCTCAGCAACGCAATGAGGTAGCCCCCCTCACTGATCTATTTCGCCGATTTATTTCACTGGGCATGCTGTTACCGGAACACCCGCTCTGCATCAAACGCGAATGGATAGGCCTCTCAATCCGGTTCTGCCCTGGCCCATCTTAAGCGTCTGATGCCAAGGTAAAACGGGCTCCTTCTGGCTGTCTCTGATCGCCCTCAAGCTTGAACTTTAAGCGCAAATTATTTTCGGAATCCGCGTTGTGCAGGGCTTCTTTTTCCGAGATGAGACCGGCCTGACACAAGTCAAATAGCGCCATGTCGAAGGTCTTCATGCCGCGATCTTTTGATTTCTCCATGATCTCTTTAAGACCGCTAATATCGCCTCGCAGAATCAACTCTTTGACAGTCGGTGAGCCCAGCATGACTTCGATTGCCGCGGATCTTCCGCCCTCATTGTTGGGGATCAATCGCTGTGACACAAAAGCTTGCAAATTCAGTGATAAATCTAACAGTAACTGTTGACGCTTTTCCTCGGGGAAAAAATTAATAATGCGGTCCAAAGCCTGATTAGCACTGTTGGCATGGAGCGTCGATATACAGAGGTGTCCGGTTTCCGAGAAAGAGAGCGCATGCTCCATCGTCTCGCGATCTCGAATTTCACCAATCAAAATCACATCGGGTGCCTGTCGCAATGTGTTTTTTAAAGCGCTCTGCCAGTCGCGGGTATCGACCCCCACCTCGCGTTGATTCACGATCGATTTTTGATGTTGATGCACAAATTCGACAGGATCTTCAATCGTCACGATATGCCCACTGGCGTGGCGATTACGGTAATCAATCATTGCGGCAAGTGACGTCGATTTTCCCGAACCGGTCGCGCCCACAAATAGCAGCAACCCGCGCTTCGCCATAATCAAGTCAGTCAGTATTTCGGGCAATCCCAGATCACGCCAGCAGGGAATATCGGAAACAATAAAGCGAGCCACGATGCTCACTTCACTCCGTTGTCGAAAAATATTGACCCTAAAACGGCCTATTTCAGGCAGTGACACCGCCAGATTCATCTCGAGATCGCGCTCAAATTCTTGGCGTTGCGCCTCATCCATCAACTCATTGGCAATATTACTCACTTCGCCAGGCGCCAATGTCTCAACGGACAGTGCGGTAAGCGCACCATCAAACTTGGCGCAAGCCGGTGCACCGGTTGCCAAATAAAGGTCTGATCCTTGGCGGTCTGCCAGCTCTTTTAACCATCCATAGATTCGCATGACTGACACTACTCCTTGTGTTCACGTCTGGGGCCGAGAGACTCCCACCAACTTAATGGCATCGCCTCTGTACGAGGCCTCCCTGGCACCGTACACTCCGCCCCAATTTAACGCCGTCTGCCATACTTAGCCCAGTGCTATTGTCGTCAATTCATCACACAGGAGAGACCGTGTCGAATTACGCTTCAGTCTTTCGCCAGGTGCTGAATGCGCACCCAGAGCTGCTTTCCCAGATTCGACGTGGTGTGGAGAAAGAGAGCCTGCGTGTCACGGAGGATCAGGCAACGCTTGCCCAGACTCAACATCCAGCGGCGCTGGGCTCGGCACTGACACACCCCGCTATTACGACCGATTATTCGGAAGCGTTACTCGAATTTATTACTCCGGCCGAATCGTCGATCGAAGCAACAGAGCAGTCGCTGGCAGATTTACACCGATTTACGGCTCGGCAACTCGACAAGGAGCTGCTCTGGAATGCCAGCATGCCGTGCATTGTCAGTGGCGATGCAGAGATTCCCATCGCCCAATTTGGCCAGTCCAATGTCGGGCAGATGAAACGCATTTACCGAAATGGTTTGAGCGTACGATACGGTCGCAAAATGCAGGCTATTGCCGGGCTTCATTACAACTTTTCACTACCACTCGATTTTTGGTCCACGGTAGGAACACAACTTGAACCCGGTCGTGATCCGATGCAGCTGCAAACCGATGGGTATCTGAGCCTGATTCGCAACTTTTTTTCGCGAGCCTGGGTGCTGCTTTATCTGCTGGGCGCATCGCCCACTGTTTGCGCCAGCTTTGTGCAGGGCAATCGCAATCATCACCTCAAACCAATGGGCGACGATCACCACAGTTATTACCTCCCCTATGCCACCTCTCTAAGGATGGGGGACCTCGGCTACACCAGTAATGCTCAGGCAGATTTGAATGTCTGTTATAACGATCTAGATCAGTATATTTCAACGTTACGCAATGCCATCCTGACGCCGCATCAGGCCTATCAGGACTTCACCTTCATGGATAATGGTGAACCGGCTCAGCTCAACGACTCACTGCTTCAAATTGAAAATGAGTATTACAGTCCGATCCGACCAAAGCGGGTTACCGAAAGTGGTGAAGCGCCGATTGCGGCCCTTGGGCGCAACGGTATTGAGTACATCGAAGTGCGCTGTGTCGATATCAATCCCTTCATTCCTTATGGCATCGATGCCGATACAATGCGCTTGCTCGATCTTTTTCTCATGTCGTGCCTCATTGACGATAGCCCACTGTGCGATGAAGCCGGTCAAAAAAGAAATGAAATCAACCTACAGCGCATGATTAATCGTGGGAGAGAACCGGATTTGACGCTGCTATCAGCGAGTGGCATCGAGACGCCTATGCAATTGCTGGCGCAACCGGTTCTCGAGCGCATGGCAGAAATTGCCGAATGGTTTACCAGTGAGGACTCGGCAGATGACTATCGCCGGGTCGCAGCCGAGGCCGGGCAAAAATTCGCGGACCCGGACCAGACACTCTCTGCTCGAATGCTGCGTGAAATGGCAGAGAGCGGACTCAGTTATTCACAGCTCGCGTTACGTTATTCTCGCCAATGGCACGCTCAACACCTGAGCGATCCCCTCTCAGAGGCAGCGTCTACTCGGCTAAAAATTGAGGCTGAACAGTCGATCCATCGGCAACACGCTATTGAGTCTCAGGATAGCGAGGCTTTTGAGGATTATCTCAGCTCGTTCTATCAGCAGTATCAGAGTAGCGACGCCTGAGCGCACTGACACCGGGTTAACCGCTCAACAAAAAACGCCCCGCAGGGCGCTTTACCTATCATGACGCAGTCTCGGCGACCGCACCTCACCAAACTTGACAGCGAAGTTACTCGCCGTCGGCGTTGGCTACCGCGATGAGCTCCACATCAAACAACAACGTGGCGTTGGGTCCAATCATCTGCCCCGCACCACCCTCGCCGTAGCCTAATTGTGGTGGGATGATAAATTTGAATTTACCACCGGGCTTCATCAACTGTAGACCCTCAGTCCAGCCGGGGATCACCTGTGTCACGCCAAAGGTCACCGTCTGTCCACGCTCATAACTGCTATCGAATACCGTTCCGTCGATTAAGCGACCCTCGTAATGGACTTCAACAGAATCTGCCAACACGGGGCTATCGCCCTCGCCCGCCTCAACCACGATGTATTGCAGTCCCGACTCTGTCGTTTGTACTTCTTCATCACTGCTCATCTCTGCCATGTAGGCTATACCCTCGTCTAAATTGGTTTGTGAGACTGCGACGCGCTCGGCTTCTACTTCAGCCTGACGTCGCTCTTGGAAAGCAGTCATTTCGGTGTTGATTTCCTCTTCTGTCAGACGTGCTTCGGCGCCCTCGACGGCGTCCGCAAGCCCCGCGGCGTAGGCATTCACATCAATGGCCATGCCATCGGCTGCCATCCGCTGCCCCATCCGCAAACCAATGCCGTAGCTTAATCGCGCCTCAGTTGACTCCAAGTTGACCGGTTGCTCCTGCGCGGTGCTGTCGCACCCCATCACTGCCAGCAACGTCACTGCGCCGGCGATTCGACTCATTCTCGAAATTGAGATGCTCATCGTATTGCTACTCCCTAAGTCGTGCTCAAAAATGAAGGCTGATATTACGTGCCCTTTTCCAGCAGTGCCACCAAATGGAGGCGTTCTAGCGCACATTTACCATCAAAAAACGTCGGCAACACACTGAGATTTGACGACATCAATGCCGAAGGCGTCGCCTTTTCGACTGGCGAGACAAGTCCTTTTGACGGGTTTCGGTCTTCCATCACGCCTGACCACATCAGCTCAGCGAGATGCCGCTCTGCCGCCACTTCGAGTGCGAGTAAGTGTTGCCGAGAGTCACTCAGGTCTGCGTCGGCGGTCCATCGTGCGCGGGTAGCCCGGAGGGGCAAAACCACTTCGTCAATCCATGTGCGCGTCGAGACAGCCATCGCCCGCACGTCATCAAGCTGCCATTGTCGATCGTGACTCGCCAGCCAACAGGCAAACAGCGCTTCTAAAATGACGAGATCCTCTGTGTCTTGCAAGCGCAGTAGGTGTTGCTGAACCCCAGCACGACGATAGCAAGCAACGGCCCAATCCCAGAATGCGTCGACGGTCATGCCGGATCCACTCCTCTCGTCGCGACGATCAAATCCCATTTTTGCTGACGGCTCAATCGCCGTAAGGCCGATTCTCGCTGCTGAGCGTCAGATCTTGAGTCACAACGAGCCCACCACATCAACGCAACCGGGCGCCTCCCCTGGGTGTATCTCGCACCGCCGACAATGTCGCCATTATGCTGGCGCAGACGGCGCTCCAGGTCAGTGGTGACTCCAGAATACAATGAGTCATCGCTGCAGCGCAGCAGGTACACCCGCCATTCTTTTCCACTTGAACTGCTTGAAGCGCTTGCCGGTTGGCAAGCAGTGATATATTTTCCCTCTGACATTAGAACGTTTTCCCTACGAGCCATGGTCAGATGCTGACCACACACTGGAGCCCTTATGAGCGCTGACATCTTGCACGTTACTGACGACAACTTTGATACTGAGGTCCTCTCAAGCGACTTACCGGTACTGGTCGACTTTTGGGCCGAGTGGTGTGGCCCTTGTAAAATGATTGCGCCTATCCTGGAAGAGATTGCCACAGAATATGCTGGAAAGGTCAAAGTCTGTAAGGTCGATGTCGATGCGAACCCTGATATGCCTGGAAAATTTAACATCCGAGGCATCCCCACGTTGATTGTCTTTAAGGGCGGTAATGCGGTTGAGACTAAAGTCGGGGCTTTATCGAAAACTCAGATGGGAGAGTTTGTCGACTCCGTCCTCTAACCGTTAGCAAGCGCCCAAAAAACCCTACAATATTTTGCTGGACGCGCTCATCTTCGGGTGCTACTTTTGCGCAACTGAGGCCTCGCGAGAGGCTTACCAC
>JABJAS010000074.1 GCA_018666055.1 Halieaceae bacterium
CTTACGCGGTACCATGGCGGTCTGTGTAATGGGGAAGCCCATCATGAACCATCCCTACGAAAGCCTAACGCCCGATAACGTCATTAGCTGTGTGGAGTCCATCGGATTACTCGGCGATCTGCGCATCTTGGCGCTCAACAGTTACGAGAACCGCGTCTATCAATTTGGCTTAGAAGATGCCGAACCGGTCATTGCTAAATTTTATCGACCCGGACGCTGGACGCGTGCACAGATCCAAGAGGAACATGACTTTACGCAAGAACTCACTGCAGCAGAGCTCTCTGTCGTAGCGCCCATGAGTATCAATGGGCAAACCCTGCATGAAGCGGGGGGGTACCTCATCGCCATCTTTCCTCGCCGCGGTGGTCATGCGCCAGAGCTCGATAATGCGGACCACCTTTTGGGTCTAGGCCGGACCCTCGGGCGGATGCACGGTGTGGGACGAGCCAAAGGGTTTGACGAGCGCATCGACTACTCGCTTCAGCGGTGGTTAGTCGAGCCGATTCACTACCTAGCGGAAAACTGGATACCCGATGAGCTACAGCCTGCCTGGAATACTTTGGGCAAGGATCTGATCGAGCGCGCTGGCGCACTGATGAGCGATTACGATCCCCAACAGGGTATTCGCCTGCATGGCGACTGCCACGTGGGCAATATTTTGTGGCGCGACGAAACGCCGCACTTTGTCGATTTAGATGACTGCGTGACCGGTCCTGCCATGCAAGATCTGTGGATGTTTTTATCAGGCGACCGTAACCAACGTGAACGCCAGTTGTCGGAGCTAATTTCAGGCTATGAAGAATTTCAGGACTTCGATGCGCGAGAGGTGAAATGGATCGAAGCACTGCGCACCGCACGCATGGTCTACTACAGTGCCTGGTTGGCACGACGCTGGGATGACCCTGCTTTCCCGGCCGCTTTTCCTTGGTTTGGCCAGCAACGATATTGGGCCGATCAAATTCTCGCGCTCAGAGAGCAGTTATCGCTGCTTGAGGAACCCCCGCTGAGGCTTTTATGACTCACCGCTCGCGTCGGGCGCGCGGGTAAAGTAATGTCCAGCACCAACTCCAAAACGTATTTTTATTGAGCACATAGTGGTCCAATTCTTTGAATTGTTGTGCGGTTTTATGGGGGTCGGCATACAGATCTGAACGGGTGTAGCGCTCGACATCGGGGTCAAGTGCCTTGATCACCTTAGCGGGATTACCCGCCACGACGACATTAGCCGGCACGTTGCTGGTCACGACAGCCTGGGCCGCGACAATACTGTTATCGCCGATCGACACCCCTTTTAACACGGTGGCATGGTCGCCCACCCAGACATTGGCACCCAGATACACGGGGGTGGCTTCATCAGCGCGATCGATACGGTCATACAAGCCATGCCAATCTGAGTCGGTGATATAAGCACCATTAGCGAGCATGCAGCCATCGCCCAAGGTAATACTATCGCTGGCGCTGATGCGAGACCCCGGACTCATTAAACAAGCATTGCCTAGCGTAATCTGACCCTCACCGGGCGCGCGACCCCAGACACCAATCTGCACCCGCTGACTGGCGGTGTTGATCGCGGTAAATGAATGCCCAATGGCGATATTGGGTCCCGAGATATCCACATACCATGGCGACATAATGTTGGCGTAGGGCCCTAGTTGAACGCAACGGGGCCTGACGAACCAATCGATCCAGCCGTCTCTCATCACAAGATAAGCCCGTTTAACCCAGTAAGGGCGGAGATCCTCTCGCACTGATGTCGTCCTTATCCATAAAAGATGTCGTAGCGCGGTATGATGGCAAGGTGAATTCAACTGCGCAAACACAAGGGTCCGACACCACGCCTACGGTCATTCAGACCCAGCAGGCGTCACCCCATTCAGACCTAGAGCGCATTGTACGCCATCACCTTGCGCACCCATGGCGAAAACCGTGTCCAAGTCATACGCAGCAGGCTTTCGAACAACTGCAAACACGCTATCGAAACGACCCCCTGCCCCTCATCTTAGATTCCTACTGCGGGACCGGTATGAGCACTGCGGTCCTCGCCGCTCAGCACCCAGAGGCTCTCGTGGTCGGCATTGATCAATCAGCGTCTCGATTAGCCAAGCATCAAGTACTCGGTCACCAGAACTACCTTCTCTTACAAGCCGAAGCAGAATCCTTTTGGCGCTGCCTTGTCGAGGCAGAGATACCATTGGCGGCCCATTGGATCCTATATCCAAATCCTTGGCCCAAGGCCTCACAGTTGAGGCGCCGGGTTCACGGTCACGGCGCTTTTCCCCTACTGGCCAAACTCGGTGGCCAACTAGAAATGCGCAGTAATTGGCAAGTCTACGCAGCAGAATTTGCACAAGCCGCCGAATTGATTGGCTTACCAGGCACGTTAGACACCTTTACGCCCGATCCACCGCAGACCTTATTTGAACGCAAATATCATGAGCGCGGGCAGACGCTATGGCGTTTCCAAGGGACATTCTCCCGCTAGTATCCGGGTAAAACCTGAGATACGCTCCGCTTTCGTTACACTTATTAGCACTGTGGATAAGCACTGTGCGACAGAGCGTCAGACCATGACTGCAACACAACGCGACAATATTAAGCAGATCGAACAGGGCGACCCCATCTGGGCGCGCATTCGCCGAGAGACCCGCGATACGGCTGCGGCTGAGCCCATTTTGGCCAGCTTTCTGCACGCGACGATTCTCAATCATGACGAGTTAGAGTGTGCGTTAAGCTTTCACCTCGCAAACTTACTGGGCAGCCCCACCGCACCGGCGATGATGCTGCGTGAGGTCATTTTAGAAGCGCTGCAAGATGACGGCGGTATGCGAAGCGCTATTCGCGATGACCTTAACGCGATTATCGATCGCGACTCGGCCTGCCATGAACTCTATCTGCCGTTTCTGTACTTCAAAGGTTTCCAGGCGCTGCAAATTCACCGCATTGGCCATTGGTTGTGGACACACAACCGCAAGCCTTTGGCGCATTTTTTACAAAGCCAAATGGCACGACAGTTCGGTATCGACATTCATCCTGCTGCGCGCTTCGGTCATGGCATTATGTTGGACCACGCGACAGGTCTGGTCATCGGCGAAACAGCCGTTGTGGGCAATCGCGTATCGATCTTGCAATCAGTGACGTTAGGCGGCACCGGAAAAGAAGACGGTGATCGTCACCCTAAAATCGGCGATGGCGTTCTCATCAGCGCCGGCGCCACGATCCTAGGCAATATTTATGTTGGTGAGGGTGCCAAGGTCGGCGCTGGCTCAGTCGTCCTGCAAGATGTGCCAGCACACACCACCGTGGCGGGTGTCCCCGCAAGAGTCGTTGGCAAACCGACGTCTAACTCTCCCGGACTCGATATGGATCATGCGATCCCTGAGCCTCAGTGGTAAGCGGGCGAAAGCGCCACCACCGCATCGACCATCGCAGCAACATGATCAGGATTAATGCCCGGCGTAATCCCGTGTCCTAAATTGAACACATGGCCGCTACCTTCTCCGAATGACGTCAGAATCTGTGCGACTTCCTCACGAATACGCTCAGGTGACGCATTGAGTAGCGTCGGATCCATATTGCCCTGCAGACACACTCGATCCCCTACTCGTTCTCGCGCGGCACCGATATCAGTCGTCCAATCCAACCCCACTGCATCCGCGCCGCAATCGGCAATCGCTTCCAGCCATTGACCACCGCCCTTAGTAAAGACAATCACTGGCACCCTGCGACCATCCGCCTCTCGCGGTAATTGATCAATAATCTCTGTCATGTAA
>JABJAS010000009.1 GCA_018666055.1 Halieaceae bacterium
CGTCGGTTCCCGCATACGGAATCTGCAGGCTTTATCCGATCTTTACGCAATGGAAGTGCTCATGTCGGATGTGGAACACTTGGGCTTACTGTCGAAGACCGAACGTGACTGGATAGCACGACATGCGGTGCAATTAGAAACCCTAAAACGGTATGTGCAGTTTGAAGTTGATCGGCAGCTTCGACTGACCGATTGGGACGCTGAAGCGATGGAAGCTTATCAAGCGAACCCTGACTCATATCAAGTCCAAGAGATTGTGTCGGTAAGAACATTGTTGATCCGACGTGATGAGAGATCCGAGGACGAAGCCTTGAGCCTCGCTCATGAGCTCTTGGTTCAAGCGCGGCTACCCGGCGCCGACTTTGAAGAACTGGTTCGGATGAACACCGAGGACGAGGCAGCGATTGCCACCGGTGGACTGCTAGAAAATGTGAAACGTGGTGAGACCGTAGAACCCTTTGAGAGGGCGGCGTTTGCCTTGCGAAAAGAAGGTGAATTCTCGGAGCCGGTGGTGTCACGGTTTGGTGTGCACCTGATTCAACTGCTGGATCACCAGCTGCCGCGGCAAAAAAGCTTTGACGAGGCGAAGCAGGGCATTATCGATGACTTGACGCCAGTGCGAGCAGCGCAATATCGACATGCGGTTCAAGCGGAGGCGCGGGAACGGAAACCCTCCGGTTTCATCGAGCATACCGAAGCGCTAGACGCCCTAATGCTCCGGACAAGCGATGGGAAACTCGGTCCCGAGAACAAGCTCCCTTAATGACAAAGGAGCAAAGTCGAAGCTTTAATTAATACTGTGCGTGTTAGTTATCGGCGGTGGATGCCATGGCAGTGCAACAACAGTTCGAGACGTTTAGTCCTGTTTTACACAGCCTGCGAGGCTGTGCAGCTGTCGCGGTTCTGCTCTTCCACTGGGAGCAGTATTTCCCAGCAGGCGGCCACTGGCTGCAGCAGTTCTTCCCCGCGCAAACTTTACTCGACCCAACCATTTACATTGGCTTTGGCTGGATGGGCGTCCCCCTCTTTTTTATTCTCTCGGGTTGGCTACTGGGCGCGCAGGTTATCGCCAACAGTACCCTAGTATTTTCTTTGAGACGTTTTTGGCTGCGGCGTGTGCTGAGAATCTATCCCGCCGTCTGGTTTGAACTAGCAGTGTTGCTGCTTCTGGCGGGGTTGATACCAGGGTTAATAACCCCTGCTGCTTACGAGACTTTGCCGCTGCAGGTGCTGCTGTGGATCAACCTCCCTCCCTTCATGGCTGAGCCGCTGAACTTGGTGTGGTGGACGCTGCCCGTTGAGCTCAGCTTCTACCTTATTTTACCCCTGCTCGGCCTGATCAGCCGCGCGGTCGATTGGCGTGTCATGCTAGTGGGTGCATTGGTTATCACCTTGTCTTGGCGCAGCTGGATCTTTCTAACGGCAAATACGGAAAATCTTATGCTCATTTTGCCGGTAATGGACTCTCTGATCGGGGTGCTTTTTACGTTCATGCTGGGATTTTCGATGAACTTTTTGTCTTTAAACCTGCCCGCTCGGGCGAGACGCATCATATTTTGGTTAGGCGCAGTTTTGCTGTTGGCGCTCATGCACTGGCAGCTGATGCTGAACGACGTTTATTGGACGGGACATTGGATTCTGGTGGTTTGGACCCCAATGGTGGCGCTGGCGATCGCGCTGCTGGTCTTTAGTCTCCGGGAACCCACCTGGGAATGGCGATGGCTTGGCAGCAAGGTGCTTGTGTGGCTCGGACACGTGAGTTTTGGGATTTATTTATGGCACTTTCAAGTGATGCGGGCGCTGGTACTGCTCTGGCCCGAGCTGTGGAACACGCCCTCGATGAGCCTGTTGGCCTTGGTCATCAGTCTGTCCGCCACTCTGGCGATGGCGGCCCTAAGTTACTACTGCGTGGAACGTCCCCTAATGGCTTGGGGAAAGCATCGTTTTAAGACGGCAAGTGGCGGGCCCTCGATAGAATAGGCGCGTTAAAGGTCGTTTTTTTTGAGTAGGCGTCTGTTACGACATGCTTTGGGTAATCACTGAGACTCAGACAGGGCAGCTGAGCGTCACACCGGACTGCCAGGTGCGTGGAATACATTTAGGTTAAGACAGGGCGCTGACGCAAAGTGTTTTTCCGGCGGTTCTTTTCAAGGACGTGCTCTGCACGTTGCCATTGTGGTAGACAATAACGCTAAGACCTGAGTCCTAAGTGCCAAGTCCGCCGGGGGCGACTGAGGTGACTCGGTATTGCACTACGAGACCCTTTAGTCGATATGATTAATAGTTCCCGTGCGATACGAAGCGCTCCATGATGGATCGCGCCACAAACCGTGCATGTCTCTTCTGTGCATGCGATATTGGCGCAGATTCGAGAGGAGCGACTGTGCAAGACGCGAACAAAGCAGCCGGATTTAAAGCCGTACTCAGTCGCCGGATGTTGATCTGTGTCATGACCGGGTTTGCTTCCGGGATGCCGCTCTACCTGCTCATACAACTGGTGCCAGCGTGGTTGCGAGCCGCTGATGTGTCCTTGGCC
>JABJAS010000010.1 GCA_018666055.1 Halieaceae bacterium
CAGTCACAGCAGACGCCTTGGCCTCCCGGTGGTCTCCGTATCGACCGACTTTCCCCCAATGCCCCGAGCCCTAACTGAGCAGGATCAGTTCACTGCTCCTGCTCGCGAATAGTGGCCACATAGTGCTCGACTTCCCGTTTGACCATGGGCGCAAATAAGTACAGCGCTAATACGTTCGGGACCGCAATCAAGAAGGCCATCGCATCAGAGAAGTCGAGTACCGCTGACAGTTCGAGCATGCAACCCAGCGCAATAAACCCACAAAAAACCAGTTGAAAGATCAGTGCACGAATCCGGCCTTCTCCCACTAAGTAGGTCCACCCTTTCAGCCCGTAGTAAGACCACGCGAGCGCCGTTGAAAACGCAAACAATAATGCCGCCACGGCAATGACATAGGGCGCCCACGCAAAGTGCCAAGCAAACGCTGCTGACGTTAACTCGATGCCTGCCAGGCCAGATCCAATTAAGTTATGGGGCATGGCGGTAGTGAGAATCACCAATGAACTGAGCGAGCAAATCACCACCGTATCAATGAACGGCTCCAGTAACGCCGTAATACCCTCGGACGCGGGAGCCTCGGTTTTCACCGCGGCATGTGCAATCGACGCCGAACCGATTCCCGCTTCGTTCGAAAACAACGCTCGCTGAAAGCCGATAATCACGGCGCCCAGCGCCCCACCCGACGCGGCTTGTCCGGTGAATGCCTCAGTCAGCACTAACCGCAGCGCGCCCGGCAAGTGCTCGGCACTCAGCGCAATGACAATGACACTGCTCAGCACATAAAGAATGGCCATAACGGGCACCAAAACAGCCGCCACCCTGGCGATAGACTGAATACCCCCGATAATCACCGCCGCTACAGTGGCTGCCAAACCCAAGCCAAATAACCAACCCATATCAGCGAGCACTGACGCCTGCCCCCCGGTGATCACCAACACCTGCGCATAGGCCTGATTAGACTGAAACATATTGCCAATACCCAAACAGCCAATAACGAGTGCCAAGGCATAGAAGGCGCCCATCCCTTTACCTAGCGATGGCCAACCGCGGTCACGGAAATAGGCCTCAAGATAAAACATGGGACCGCCCGATACCGATCCGTTGGCGTTATAACGCCGGTATTTCACGCCCAGCGTGCACTCCACCAACTTGGTAGACATCGACAGTAGCCCAGCCAAAAACAACCAAAAGGCAGCGCCGGGGCCACCGAGGGAGATCGCGACGGCCACGCCGCCAATATTGCCCACCCCCACCGTGCCTGAAATCGCCGTTGCGACCGCTTTGAAGTGGCTAATTTCGCCCCGGGCGGTAGGATCTGAAAACTCTCCTCTTACATGGCGGATGGCCAAACCAAGGGCGCGTAAATTGATGAATCGCAAGTAGAGGGTAAAAAAGACGGCCGCGCCCCCCAACCACATGACGATCAGCGGCACGGGCGTGCCCGCGACGGGGATGGTGTAGAACACAACTGACGAAAGCGTCTCAGCGATTGGGCCGACGTGGGCTTCGACCCACTGATCAGGAGATAGACTCATAAAGATCAACTCACAAGGAAAGATTTCGCGCTCAGCGTCAACATACTAATAGGGCCCGCAAGCGACGAAGTTCTCACAAACAAAGCCGGCTCAACGCAGCGCCAACTGAAACGCCTAAAAAGGAAGGTAACCGCCGCCGACAATGCAATCGGCGCTTTTGCCGGAAGCAACGCACACAAGCTTTGATCAACGCTGAGCACAATGTCGTCGCCATACTGTGATTATCGATCATTTTGCTGAGACCGCCAATGCGACGCAGTATATCCATCACGGTCTGCTGTGGCCTGTGTTAAAACGGAAAGACTCGTGGCAGTAAGAGCAACACCACGCTCGAGTAAGCCAGCGAGACCAACCAACCAAATCGAATGTAGTCTTGACGCGAATATCCGCCGAGATTCTGCACCATCAGATTCGTTGCATAGCCATAGGGTGTTAAAAACGAAGCGCTCCCTCCCAGTGCCACTGCCATGACAAATGCCATTGGCTCGAGCCCCGTTGTGACGGCGACGGAGTAACCGATCGGAAACATCAGTGCCGCTGCTGCGTTATTGGTCATCAACTCTGTCATTGCCAGCGTCAAGCCGTAAATCAGTACCAACATCAACGTCGGTGAGAGCCCAGCGAGCAGTGGCGACAGACCCAGCATGGCCGTTTCCATTAATCCTGAATTCAGTACCGCCTGTGAAATAGCCAGCGCTGAAGAGACAATCAACCACATCTCGAAAGGGAAGCGTCGGCGCAATTCAGCGGCGCTGAATAACTTAAGCGACAACATCAGTAGCAGTAAAAACATAAGCCCTGTCGACAAGGACACCCAACCGGCAATAGAGCAGCCCACTGCGGCAGTCATTCCCACTGCAGTGATGACGCTCTTTGCCGTCGAAAGACTGTGGCTGGCAACACTGTTATCGACTATTAAAAAGTTTCGGCTCAAATTACTGCGCTTTTGAAAGTCTGCCCCCACCGCCAGCATCAGTGAGTCACCGGCTCGTAGGGAAATATTGCCCAACTTCCCTGATAACCGCTCGCCATCGCGATGAAGACCCACTACCGCAGCATCAAAGCGCGACCGAAACTCACTTTGCTTGATCGTCAGGCCGATTACCGACGCACCAGGTAACAAAACCACTTCGGTCAAGTTAGTGCCTAACAACCCTTGGTCCAGTGCAAAGGATCGCAAGCCGTGAAAGCGCTCTAAAATACCCACTTTTGTGACGTCGCCTGAAAAGATGAGTCGGTCACCGGCTTCCAGGTACTCATCTGGCATCACCGGTGTCATCAACCGTCCTTGGCGCACCAGTTCCACTAAAAATAAATCGCCGAG
>JABJAS010000075.1 GCA_018666055.1 Halieaceae bacterium
CAGAAGATGAGATCAGCCTGATGGCAGAAATGGCGCTTTGGCCAACGTTGCACCATAACGAACAGCTATCGTGGTTCGGGCGACAGACCTCTCCGATGACATCATCATGGCTAAAAATCGATACCGGGATGCACCGTCTCGGTTTCTCTACAGAAACACTTCCGCAAGCGCTGAGTGCTGTGCACGCGGCAGGGATCACCGACATTACCCTCATGTCACATCTCGCCACAGCAGAGCATCCAGAAGCTGAACTGACGCACCTTCAGCAGTCGCGCTGGCGGGAGCAGCTACAAGGCTGGTCAGGGGCCGTAAGCCTCCATAATTCGGCCGCCGTGCGCACCGGTGCAGCGGGCGCTAGCGATTGGGCCAGACTGGGCTATGCCTTGTACGGCGGGCAAATAAAGGGACTCCCAACTGACGAGATCCTTCGCCCAGCCATGCGCTTTACTACTTCGGTACTCGCGCTTCGGGATGTCAGACGCGGTGAGTCGGTTGGATATGGTGGACGTTGGGTAGCGCAACGTGACAGCCGCATCGCGACCTTGCCGGTTGGCTACGCTGACGGCTATCCCTGGGCTGCACGCGATGGCACACCGATTGGTATCGCCGATCACACTGCTCCGCTTGCCGGTCAGGTCTCAATGGACATGGTGACGGTCGATGTGACTGATTGCGCCCATATTGAAGTCGGCGCGCCCGCAGTACTGTGGGGCTCACAACCCAGCGCTGATGAGGTAGCGCAACATTGCAACACTATTGGCTACGAGTTAATGACTCGTATCACCAGTCGGGTACCTCGGTGTTATCACACTTAGCACTGCATTACCCAAACACACTGCCCGGGGAAACGACACTTCGTGGCTTCCTCGCAGAGCGCGCTGTCGACACAGGCGCTCACCGTGACTGACGCCCCATCGCGCTCACCCGAAGGCGCTTGCCTGGCCGCTATTGACTTAGGCAGCAACTCGTTTCACCTCAACATCTCGCAGGTCGATCGCGGCCAGATACGGCCGATTCACACTCTGTCAGAAAGAGTGCAACTCGGCGAAGCAACGGATACCGGGGCGCTAACACAAGCAGCGATTGGTCGCGGGCTGGCCTGCTTGGAACATTTCAAGCAACTCCTTGATGAAACCAGTCCATGCCAGATCCGGATCGTTGGCACCCATGCGCTCCGACGAGCAACAAACCGACGTGACTTTATTACCCCCGCTGAGGCGCTACTTGGCATGCCGGTTGAGGTACTGCCGGGCGAGGAAGAGGCAAGACTTATCTACACCGGCGTCGCACACACGCTACCGGACAATCAGGCTTGCCATTTAGTGATCGACGTGGGCGGCGGCAGCACCGAATTCATTTTAGGCAGCAACGCAAAGCCTATCCGCTTAGAAAGCCTGCCACTGGGTTGCGTATCCTATGGTGAAGCCTTCTTTTCGAAAGGCGAAATCACCGCGGCTCGCTTCGATGCCGCTTGCTATCAAGCAACCCAAGACGTCTCGTTGCTCTGCCAGCGCTTCAACCCTACCCCCTGGCAAGAGACGATTGGCGCGTCGGGGACGCTACTTGCCCTCGAGAAAATCATCGTCACTGCCGGCTGGCGATCATCGGGCATCGACCGAGCATCACTGAGTGCGCTACGACAAAAACTGCTAGCCTTCGATCACGTCGGGGATATCGATTTGGCAGGCCTGAGCGCACACCGTAAAGCGGTCATCACGGCAGGCCTAGCCATTACGCAGGGCATTTTTGATGGGCTGTGCCTCGATGCGATGAACACGTCAACGAGCGCTTTGCGCGAAGGGGTTATCTACGAGCTGTTAGCGCAGAGTCCTCATGAGCAATGAAACTGTGGCAAAAGCGCATCCTACGCCATGAGATAGCCGGGCACTCTGCCTCGAAGTCTGCATAGCAGTCAATAATGCCGGTGTGGAGACAATGGCGGGGGCCGGCCTCCTACTAGCACTCCCTCAGAGACATTCAGAGTCCGCCAAGCCTCGACCAAAGAATAACGACTTAACGACTTAAGTGAGCTTACCTGACCGCGCGACTAGCCCATCTTCAGAGGTCATAACCACGCTCATCGTGGAGCACAATATCGAGACCCACCGTCTCTTCCTCCTGATCGACGCGCAGAGAGACCAACCGATCGACCAATCGAAGCAACAACCAACTCACGATCACGGTATAGACGAAGGTGGCAACAATACCCGTCAGCTGGATACCTAACTGACCTGCAATATCGCTCACGCCGTCAGAAAATCCATTGCCACTGAAGAGGCCGAGAGAAGGCGAGCAGAAAATACCTGCCATGAACAAGCCAAGCGCGCCCCCCACCCCGTGGACCGGGAATACGTCTAAGCTATCGTCAATTTTGAGCCGATTCTTCAAAGCAATTGTCGCGAAGTAACAGACGACGCCAGCAG
>JABJAS010000076.1 GCA_018666055.1 Halieaceae bacterium
CTCCTCGCAGCAAAGGAAAATCCACTGGCACACTCCATGAGGTGAAGCCAATTGATTTAGCGGCCGGTTTGTTGATTGAGCTGCAGCAGCGTCATGACTTAGATACCAGCTACGTTGACGATGTGGAGATGGGCTGTGTCTCACCTATCGGTGAGCAAGGTTCGGATGTGGCCAAGATGGTCGTGCAGAATGCGCAGTGGGATGAATCGGTTCCCGGTGTCCAACTGGATCGCTTCTGCGCTTCCGGCTTGGAGGCAGTGAATATTGCCGCACAAAAAATCGCATCGGGATGGGAAGATTTGGTGGTCGCGGGTGGCGTCGAATCGATGTCTCGTGTCCCCATGGGGTCAAACGGTGGCGCCATGGCGAGCGATCCTGAATTCGCCGTTAAATCAAGCTTTGTGCCCCAGGGGATTGGCGCCGATACCATCGCCACGCTCGCGGGGTGGTCACGCGAAGACGTCGACGAGTACGCAGTTCTCTCGCAACAACGTGCAGCGCATGCGCGGGATAATGGCTGGTTCGACGGGTCTGTTGTCCCGGTAAAAGACAGTAGTGGTGTGACCATTCTTCAGCGCGATGATTTCATCAAGCCCAACACCACGGTTGAGGGTTTAGCCGGTCTTAAGCCCTCTTTCGAAGTGCCGGGCGGTATGGGTTTCGACGACGTCATCTTGGCCAAATACAACATGTTGGACAAAATTAACCACGTCCATACCCCCGGTAATTCATCCGGTATTGTTGATGGCGCCAGCGCGGTGATGGTCGGTAGCGAAAAGGCTGGTAACGATCTGGGCTTGAAGCCACGAGGTCGTATTGTGGCAACTGCAGTACTGTCGACCGACCCCATCATCATGCTGACCGGACCTGGTCCGGCCGCCAAGAAATGCTTAGATAAGGCTGGCATGACGGCTTCAGACATTGATCTGTGGGAGATTAACGAGGCGTTTGCATCGGTGGTGCTGCGTTACATGAAAGATCTGGATCTCAATATAGAAACCACCAATGTGAACGGCGGCTCCATAGCCATGGGGCATCCCTTCGGGGCAACTGGTGGTTGCTTGGTGAGCACCGTGCTCGATGAGCTCGAGCGGCGTGATGCGAAGCGCGCCATGTTGTCACTCTGTGTGGGTGGCGGCATGGGTATTTCTACCATTATTGAACGAGTCTAAAACGGCGCAGTCAGAGGGATTGAAAGCAACATGAGTGGATTTAACTACGAAAAAGACGCCAATGGCGTGGTGACGGTCACGATGGATATGGAAGGGCCCGTGAACTCAATGTCGTCTGCGTTCCTGCCATTGCTGAGAGAAACGGTCGAAAAATTAGAGTCAGAAGCAGAGTTGACGGGTGTGGTACTGACCTCCGCTAAAAAGACCTTTTTTGCCGGCGGTGATCTTAACTCGCTCAATCAGGTGACACCGGAGACGGCAGAAACCTTTTTCAATGAGGCGCAGGCGATTAAGGCTGACTTGCGCCGGTTGGAGAAACTGGGCAAGCCGGTTGTGGCTGCGATTAATGGTGCCGCATTAGGGGGTGGATTTGAGCTGGCACTCTCTTGTCACTATCGCATTGCTTGGGATAATAAAGCGGTACAGCTAGGATTTCCTGAGGTTACGCTGGGATTATTGCCTGGCGGTGGCGGAGTGGTGAAGACCATTTATTTAATGGGATTGATGGCGGCCAACGAATACCTGATTGAGGGTAAGCGCATAGTGCCAGCCAAAGCCAAAGAAGCCGGCTTCATTCATGAAGTCGTCGAGAGCATTGACGATCTGGTTCCTCGTGCTAAAGCATGGATTGCTGACAACCATGACAACGAGGCCGCCTGCACGCAGCCTTGGGACACCAAGGGCTATAAGATCCCGGGCGGTAACGCCAATCATCCTGCAGTCGCCTCTATGCTTCCGGTCGCTTCCGCCATGATTGCCCAGAAAACGCGGGGGCTATTGCCCGCGCCGGTCAAAATTTTGGATGTGGCAGTGTCTGCTATGCGGGTCGACTTTGAGACCGCGATGCGGATTGAGAGCCGGGGTTTAACCGAGTTGGCACTGACACCAGTGGCGAAGAACATGATCAACACGTTCTTCTTCAATCTCAATCAGATCAACGGGGGCGCCTCTCGCCCCAAAGATATTGAGCCGCAAACCACGAAAAAGGTGGGTGTACTCGGCGCTGGCATGATGGGTCAGGGTATTGCTTACGTTTCTGCAATGGCGGGTATCGAGGTCGTGCTCAAAGATATTTCCCAAGAGGCGGCTGACAAAGGAAAGGCCTACACGGAGGGCTTATTGCAAAAACGGGTTAGTCGTGGCCGACTGTCCGAAGAAAAAGCCAGCCAGATATTAGCGTTGATTACGCCTACGGCGGATAAGAATGATCTGCAGGGTTGCGATCTGATTATCGAGGCGGTGTTTGAGAATATGGCGCTCAAGCACGAGATTACCAAGGAGCTCGAGCCCTGTTTGGCCGAAGGCGGGGTGTGGGGGTCCAATACCTCAACGTTACCCATTAGCCAATTAGCGGAAGCCAGTGCCAATGCCGAGCATTTCATCGGCATCCACTTCTTCTCGCCGGTCGACAAAATGCCACTGGTCGAGATCATCATGGGTGAGCACACCAGTGATCTGGCACTCGCTAAGGCGTTTGATTATACCAAGCAGATTCGCAAGACGCCGATCGTCGTAAACGATTCGTTGGGCTTCTTTACCTCACGCACTTTCGGTACTTATCTTGATGAAGGGGTGCGCCTGCTGACCGAAGGTATCCATCCGATACAGATCGATAATCTGGGTAAGGCCATTGGTATGCCCGTTGGGCCACTGGCTGTTTACGACGAAGTGAGTCTGGAGTTGTCCCGAAAGGCCTGGGCAACCTGGTCAGAGATGGGTGTGCTGGATAACTGGGGTGATGGCACGATCACCCGCGATGTCATCGACACCATGGTGGGCGACCACAGTCGCGGCGGCCGTCATCACGGTGGTGGATTTTATGAATACGCAGAGGACGGTAGCAAAACGATCTGGCCCGGCTTGATGGATCTCTACTACAACGCCGATGCTGCGGTAGCAGAGCATGACATCAAGGACCGACTGCTGTTTCGGCAGGTTATCGAGGCCCTAAAATGCCTAGAGACTGGCGTACTGCGCAGCGTCGCCGATGGCAATATTGGTTCGATTATGGGCATCGGTGCGCCAGCCTGGACCGGTGGCCTGATTCAGTTCGTGAACACTTACGGACTGGAGCAATTCAGCGCTCGATGCAAGGAACTGGCTGCCCAATATGGTGACCGATTCGAGGCGCCGGAGATCGTCGCCCAGAAGATCGCTGCCGGCGAGGCTTTTAGCTAAAACCGCTCTGATCGAAGAAGCTTTCAGTCATCAGCGTGCCGATGGGTGGGGTTATCTGCCTGTTGCGCGCGTTGGTTGAGGGCTGATTAGGCCGCCGACTGTCGCCTTGACGCTAGCGCATAGGCTTTAACCTGAAAAACCGTGGTTTACCCCCCGGCTGAAGACGGATGGGAGCGTTGCTTTGCCCGGGTTGCTAAGCAGACCGGCATGGTGGAGGCCCCAAAGTACTCTTCAGTGCAATCGTCAGAGCAATAGTCAGGTAACAAGCAGAGGCCCAGGTATCGGGCAGTAGCCGGGTTCTCCGTAGCAATTGCTACAGCATGACCTCAATCAATGAGGGGCCTTTGTGAGCCACGGCCTCTGAGAATGCCGAGTCGAGCGCTTCGACCGTCTCGACGGTTGAGGCCTGCAGTCCCATACCGCGAGCAATGTCTGCCCAGTTGAGATCGGGGTTGCTCAGATCAAGCAGGGATAAAGCGATGGGCCCCGGCGCTTCAACACCTACCCGTGCCAGCTCAATATTAAGAATTGCGTAAGAGCGATTATTTAACAGTAGCACGGTGATATCCAGTTGCTCTCTCACCATCGTCCACAGTGCCTGAACGGTATACATGCCTGAGCCGTCCGCCTCCAGCGCGATGACCGGTCGGTCGGGGCAGGCGATTGCTGCGCCCACCGCGAGGGGTAAACCCTGCCCAATTGCGCCACCGGTCAAGGTGAGCCAATCGTGAGCCGGTGCGTTAGCGGTCAGTAAGAAGGTGGCGAGGCTGTTAGTGGCGCCCTCGTCGCAGACAATGGCGTGTTCGGGTAATCGATTGGCCACCACTTTGCCCAGCTCGGTCGCATCAATTTTGCCGTGATTAAGGGGGTGCGTATCTTGAGTGCTTGCGGTGACGGGTTGCGCCGGTGCATCAAGCAGGTCGGCCAGGCGTGTGAGCGCATCGAGTGCGTCGATTCGTACATCGACCAATGTAGCGAGGGAAGCAGTGGCTGGCCATAACACGCTTGGTTTGTCTGGATAAGCAAAAAAGGAAACCGGCGCTTTGGCGCCAACGAGCACGACCGTGTCGAGGTCGCCGAGTTGCTCGACAGCCATCTCACCAAAGTAGGCCAGTCGCTCCGTGATCACGCGGCCGATACCGCGTGCTTGTCGGGCAAAAAAAGTTTCAGTGACCAACCGGCAGCCGGTAGCTGCGGCAACGCGGCCGGCTTGGTGAAGCGCGTCTGCTCTTAATGCGCGACCCCCTAAAAATAATACGCTGCTGTCCGCGTCACGCAGCTGCTGCGCTACTGCTGCAACGGTATCGTCACTGGCACGCTCGGTTGGCACGCTTGTAAGCTGTGTGACGGGTGGCGCAATATCAGTCCAGGCGTGATCGGCGGGCACCACAAAAGTGCTGATGGACCCGGGGTAAACCTGACTATCGGACAGCGCTTGAAGGCCTGTTTGTGCTAACCCCTCTGCACTGGGCGAGACACTAAAAGACTGCGATACCGGTGTGGCCATACCACGAATGTCGCTCGTCAACGGCGCATCATGTTGCAGGTGATCGGTTGCGTGGTCACCGACCATATTGAGGATAGGTGAATGTGCTCGCTGGGCGTTGTGCAGGTTGGCAATGCCGTTGGCAAAGCCTGGGCCAAGGTGCAGCAGGGTGAGTGCGGGTTTGTCAGCCATGCGTCCGTAGCCGTCTGCGGCTCCCGTCACCACGCCTTCAAACAAGCAAAGCACCGCACGAATCTGCGGCTGCTTATCAAGGGCAGCGACCAACTGCATCTCCGATGTGCCCGGGTTGGCAAAACAGGCGTCGATGCCGTGCTCCGCCAGGGCATTGATCAATGACTCAGCACCGTTCATAGGTTAGTCCTTCGGTTTCTTGATTGCGTAGTGGATGCCGGGTCGATGTGTCACTGCAAAATTCAATCGGACACCGTTGAGACGACAGTATAACGCCGAGTTGGGCTGGCTCGGTTTGCTGCTCGAAATCCCGGCGCGCGCAATGTTTCCTGCGCGAAGGCTTCCGCTTGGTCAAGATAGTGCTCAGAGGAGGGGTCCGTCATTTGACTGCCGTACTGGTGCGTGCCGCGAATAATTTGTTCACCATCGGCGGTCCACTCAATGAGATAGTAAAGGCCATCGCCGGCGACGACGGTGAGATAGTCGTCGTCATCACTTAACTGCTCGGCGTACATGGCGCGTAGTGTGTCAGGACCCCCAGATGCCGCCCAAGTCCGTCCGTCGCGTCCATGTCGCTGTATCTCGCCCCATTTCGGGTCGAGGCGCCCTGAGACTGCCGTGATCGATGCCATGCACTTAACCAGTGTGTCTCTAGCAGGCGGAAGGGGTTCTTTAGAACGCTCGATCAACCACTCCTCCAATAAGACACACACGCCGAGCGCGGCCTGTCGATTGTCTTTGTCGGTATGAAGATCCCAAGATCCAAGCAGGGTCAGCGCTTTGGCTTGTTCGGGGCCGTCAGGTTCGAGAGCGGTCACCTCACTAAGGTATTGATAGCCGCGATAGCGGGGTGAATAGGCGTTGTCGTGTTTAATTGCCGAAAAAGCGTCAAACGTGATCGCCGTGTTGGCGTCAAGCAATTCTAACCCTCGTACCGCACGATTGGTCATTCGTGTGGGCCAGCCGCTCTCTTTGGGATAATCGGCGAGGATCGGGTTACTGCCCTCGGAGCTGATGTGAAAAGGGGATTGATTGGCACTGTGGACATAACCTGATGAGGGGTTCGTCACACTCGGTAAGGCCGTCGGAGGCAAATAGGATTGCCAAATCAAGTCGCTACGATCACCGGGAAGGTATTGATCCCACTGCCACCCCTCGGCGCGCTTCGGCATCATCGCATTGTGTACAAAGTGGATGACGCCGTCTTCATTGGCGTACACAAAATTAAAACTGGCGATGTACTGCAGTGCCATCGCGGCTTGCCACTCTTCGAAAGAAGTCGCGTCGCTCATGGCCAACCATTGCTCTACCTGTCGAATCTCGCCCATCCCCGCGTAGCGCACCGCGTAAGTACCATGCTCGGTTTTCATGACAGGTCCGTGGATCGAACGATATCCGTCTTCATGGACCGTCCACGGTAGCCAGCCCCACAGCAGCACTTTGATCGGGATATCGAACTGCTCTAGCTCGTACCACTTGTCATCCAACCGATACTGATTGTCGTGCTGCGGATGCATCTCTAGGGCATAAATATCGACCAGATCAGGTTGATTCACCGTGACCCCCCAGCCGTGATGCTGGTTAAATCCAACGCCTAGCGCGGGTGAGCCGATAAACAGGCCCCCCATCACGTCGAGCCCCTCGCCACTCTGCAGATGCACCTCGTACCAGGAGACCGGGCCGGTCAGGGGTTGATGCGAATTGATCATTAACAGCGTAGAGCCGTCTGGTGTCCGACTGGGCGCGATGGCGGTGGCATTCGAACCGAGCGTGATCGCTGTATTGGGTAAGTGCGGTGGTTGACTAACCTCAAATTGCCTGGTGTCGGCACGCAGTGCGGTGATGGGTTGCTCAAAGCCATAAAAGAGCAGATGCCGGAACATGTGCGCGGCGATCACGTCTTGTGGGGTCACCGGTAGGATGTCCAGTGTCACCCGCTCAGGGTGCGTTGCCGCAAAGACATTAAAACCGGCTGCGAAGGCATCGAGATAGCGTTTGGTCTCGGGTGTGAGCTGAGCGTCGTAATCTCGCTCAATGGTGTTCCAGAAATCCAACCACTGGACTAAATAATCGGTGGCGGCGGCGTCTTTACCGAAAAAGCGAGCCGCTTGTCCGCGATAATAGGGGAGTGTTTCCTCGAGAATCTCCCAGCCATCCTCCGCTTGGGCATACGCGAGGCCAAATGCCATATCGGCATTGGTGTCGCCGTATATATGAGGGACGCCGAGGGCGTCTCGCTCAATCGTTGCCTCCCACGCACTGCTGGCTAGACTGAACAGCAGGCACGCTGTCGCGAGTAGTAAGGCGAGCGCGCTGTGGTGGGCGTGAATTCTTGCCCAAGGCGCTCGAATCAGGGGTTGGGAGTCTGGCAAGCGCGTCATAGGCAGTCGCTTACAGGCCTGACACGTAGGCCGCGATATTATTGATGTCCTGATCAGCCATCGGCTTGGCGACCGGATACATCATGGCGGACTGTGCCCCGCGCTCCTCACCGGCCCGATAAGCAGTCAGTTTTGCGACAATATCGGTGGTCGCTTGCCCAGCAAGTTGCGGGCCAATGCCACCCTCGCCACGGCCACCGTGACAGGCAATGCATTGTCCGTAATATTTTTCGCCCAGTGCGGCGGGCGTCGCAGCCGCCAGTGCCACCTGCTTGGCCTGCTCAACTTCTGCAATACCACCGCCGTTGGTGGCCTTCCAATCGTCGTAGCATTCATCGACGCATTGATTTCGATTACCTGTCCACTCAGCATCATTGCTGTGTGTGCCCACCCAAATGAGGCCAGAAACGATGACGATAAAAGCGGCGACTGCCCCGGTGGTGTTCATTTTGTAGATCCTTTTTAACGCAATATGCCAAAGTAGGGGGCCGGTCATACAGAGGCCCCTCAACGCGAAGCGCGGAATGATAAAGCTTCTGCGTGCCAGATGACAGATGCTAATGCGACGTAAAGATTCTATCGTCGATTTGAGGGCGGCATGTTGGCTGAATCATCATCCGGCTGATGACCTCGATGCTGCGACTCGGCATACTCCGCACCTGCTATTACTGTTGTTTATCGACGCCTCAGGGAGACCGCACTATGTCAAACGCTTATCGTGGCACCATCAAGGTCCGTTTTGCTGATACCGATGCCAACGGGCATGCTTTTTTTGGCAATTATTTTGTTTTCGCAGACGAGGTGCTCGGTGACTACTGGGCGGAGTTGGGTTGGGATGTGTCAGATGTCGTCAATCAGGACTATCTCACCTTTACCGTCAACGCCAACATGGACTTTCTGGGTGA
>JABJAS010000077.1 GCA_018666055.1 Halieaceae bacterium
TAGTGTAATTGATCGGGAACTTTTTGCTTGCGACGCAATCAGATAAGTCGGTAAATAGCCGGGAAGCTCCATTACCTGGCATGTTGAGTGAATTGAAGGTGCAGTTTTGACAGCCTCTGAGACAGATCAGCAACTGGTTCAGAGGACGCAGCGCGGCGATTTGCGGGCGTTTGACCTGTTGGTACTGAAGTATCAGGGACGAATTGCGGCCCTGGTCAGCCGGTACGTGTCAGATCCGTCTGAGGTGGAGGATGTGACACAGGAAGCCTTTATTAAGGCATACCGGGCGATTGATAAGTTCCGAGGGGACAGTGCGTTCTACACGTGGCTGTACCGCATCGCTGCCAACGCTGCCAAAAATTACTTGGTATCGAGGCGTCGCCGTCCGGGTGCTGACGCCACGCTAGAGGACGCGGAGGTAGGTCAGCAAGCCGAGCTACTGGCCGATGTGGGAACCCCAGAGGCGGTTGCGATGGGAGAGGAGTTGGCCGCAGTGGTGCAAGACGCTTTAGCGGCGCTGCCGGAAGAACTGCAGTCGGCACTGACATTGCGGGAGTTTGAAGGATTAAGTTACGACGATATTGCCGCAGTTTTAGACTGCCCAGTCGGAACAGTCAGGTCTAGGATTTTTCGGGCACGCGAGGCGATTGATGAGCGTGTTAAGCAACAAATGAGTGGGGAGTCGGGATTCAGATGACAACCAGTGAGAGAGAGTTCGAAACGTTATCCGCGGTGATGGATGGAGAAGCTGATGAGCTCGAGTTACGACGCGTGCTCGATTCCACCAGCAGCGACCCCGCGTTGAGAGAAAAGTGGCGTCGGCAGCAAATGGTGCGGGAGTTGCTTCAGACTCGCCGCATTAGCCAGCCCAATATTGAGGTGTCCTCTGCCGTAACAGAGGCGTTAACTAGCGGAAAAAGCGCGCTCAGAAACCCGCTTTGGAGTATGGCGGTCGCTGCTTCTGTGACGATGGCTATTGTGCTGGGCGGGCAGCAGCTGTTGGTACCCCAAAGTAATGTCATGCAGGGCACCTTAGTCAGTGATGTGGTGGGCGGTGTCGTCCCGGTTTTGGGCGCGCAGCCGATTCAGGCGAGCCTCGGTGCGAGAGCATTGCCTGTCGCTGGCCGGCAAGTAGATTCGACTGATAATGAGCGACGAGAAGTGGCGGCCATGTATGAGCGGCTGGCGCAAGATCGTTACCTTAATCTGGGCCGTCGTCACGCGTCTGCGGCTGCGCAAACTCATCCTGCCCCTTATATTTCTTACGTGCGTGCGCCGGCGGCTACTGGTGAAAAACCTCCGTTACAGTGAGCTTATGAGGTACTGGTCGTTGCGGTTGTTAGGCGCGCTGTGGCTGAGCGTCATGTGTCTGTCGGTATCGGCGCAAGCGGCTGGGCCCGTCTGTGAGGTAGCAACAGAGCCTGAGCAGGCGCTTGCAAAACTGTTGGATGTTCACAGAGCCATTTCCTATGAAGGAACGGTGCTGTACGAGCGAGCAGACAATCGGCAATTCCTCGAGGTCGCATGGCCAGACCAGAAAGCCCCTAACGAGCATCGCCAGGGCACGTTGCGCCGCCTCAATGCCAAGGTCAATCCTCAGGTGGAATTTTGGCCAAGCGCGTTCGTGCCGAAGGACCGCGTATGCGATCTCAGTAAGTTTTATTCATTGAGTCTCGAGTCGAGTCGAGTTATTGCGGGTCGATTGACAAGAAAGCTGGTGCTACGCCCGCGTGACACATTGCGACTAGCGCACTTCATTGATGTGGACGTTCAAACGGGCATGGCGCTTGGGATGGTGACTGCCGAGCCGGGTGGAAAAGTCTTGGAGCGTTTTGAGTTTGCCGCTATTCGCTACCGCGAGGTGCCTGCGTTAGAGACTGGCGTGACCGATGATGCCCTGAGTGCGCGGGGTCGAGACGTGATACCGGGTTATTTCGTGATAGCTGAAAATGCTGAACAAGGTGTTTTTGTGGTCAGTGACGGCTGGGCTACTGCGTCTGTATTTGTAGAGCCGCTGTCGCCGACGGCGCCCTCTGGCGAAGGTGCCGTTATCGACGGTGCCACGCTGACCTACACACGAGGCACGCGGGTTGGGAGCACGGGTGTGCTGATTAGCGTGCTGGGAGAGGTGCCTGTGGTCACGGCAAGACTGTTGGCTGATGCAGTGCGTTCTGCCGGGTCAGGATCATAATGGGTGGGGTGACAGAACCCGGCATTGTCGTTGCCGTAGAGACCAATGCAGTATGGGTGGAAGCCGATCGGAGCGCCGCATGTGGTCGTTGTGCAGCGCGCGCGGGTTGCGGGCAAGGTGCCTTGTCAGCCCTATTGCAAAAGGGTAAGGGGCGGGTGAGAGCGCTATCGAGCGAGACGCTGCATGCATCAAGTTGTCAGCTCGGTGATGAGGTTATGATTGAGATCCCCGATTCCACTCTGCTAGGCGGCACGCTATGGCTCTATGGCGCGCCTCTAATGCTTGGGACCTGCGTTTCAATGTGGGCGGCTTCCTGGGGCGATTTGTGGGCTGCCAGTGCGTTCTGTCTTGGGTTGTTGAGCGGGTTTGCTATCCTTCACCAACTGAGTCATCGCTTCCAAGGGGTATTGCCCGGTATGGCGGAGCCTCGGTTAGCGTCTAAAACGGCGGAGCCGCATTTCGAGCTTCTCGCAAAACAGTAACGTCAATATTTTAAGAAGGGGAGTACGGCCATGATGGTACGCGCTGTGTTGTTTCATTTTATCTTTTGGGGGCTCAGCGGCTTCACCAGTTTGTCGAGCGCGGCGTTGCCTGACTTCACTGAAATAGTCGAAGCCTCCTCACCCGCCGTCGTAAAGATATTAGTAGAGTACGAAGCTGAAAATCCTCGCTTGCAAGAGGAATTAGAAGAGCTGCCCGAATCGCTGCGCCGATTCTTTGACTTTCGCGGCCGCCCTCCAGTGCCGCGCGAGCGAGCGGGTATGGGCTCTGGGTTTATCTTCTCCAGCGATGGTTTCGTGATTACTAATCATCACGTCGTCGACGGTGCAAAACACGTCGTGGTGCGTTTGCCCAACCGGCAAGAATTCGACGCCGACATCATTGGTACGGATCCACGTTCTGATCTGGCGGTGCTGAAGATTGCCAGTGATGACCTACCCGTCTTGCGCTTGGCGGATGAGAGCGCGCTCAAAGTAGGTCAATGGGTGCTGGCGATTGGCTCGCCCTTTGGACTGGATTTTTCTGTGACTGCAGGCATTGTCAGCGCAGTAGGACGCAGTTTGCCGACTGCTGCCGGCGACAACTATGTGCCGTTCATTCAAACGGATGTCGCGATTAACCCGGGTAACTCGGGCGGGCCGTTATTTAACCTTGAGGGCGAAGTCATCGGTGTCAATTCTCAGATATTTACGCGCTCAGGCGGGTCAATTGGTTTGTCGTTTGCCATTCCGAGCTCAGTGGTTCGCAA
The DNA here is from genome assembly GCA_018666055.1 of Halieaceae bacterium. Lineage (GTDB taxonomy): Bacteria > Pseudomonadota > Gammaproteobacteria > Pseudomonadales > Halieaceae > Luminiphilus. The sequence goes on from JABJAS010000077.1 coordinate 3,441, forward strand.
TGTCGTCGCTCAAATACAAGAAACAGGGGAGGTCGAACGCGGGTGGCTGGGTGTCAGCATTCAAGATGTCGACCGCAATCTTGCGGACTCGTTTGGCCTAGATAGGCCCCGGGGAGCCTTAATCGCTCAGGCGGGTAAGGGGTCGCCGGCCGAGGATGCCGGCCTGGAATCAGGCGATATTATTGTGAGCTTTGATGGCCATGACATTGAAACTTCAGCGGACCTGCCTCACATCGTCGGCCTCATTACGCCGGGGACATCAGTTGAGGCGGTGATTATGCGCGATGGCAAAGAACTAGCCCTAGAGGTAGAGGTGGGTGCGCTGGCTGCTGGCGCAGTGGCGAGGGTTGAGACCGAGGCCGCATCAGATGGGACCGTCAGGCTCTTGGGCATGCGTATCGCACCGGTCGAGGCGGAGTTGTTGTCGGACTTGGGATTATCCGGTGGTGTCTGGGTGGTCGGCGTTAAGGCAGGCTCTCCAGCAGATGAGTCAGGTGTGGAAGAAGGCGACATATTGACGCGATTGGGCAGTCGCCCCATCAGTCAGATAGCGGATCTTGATGGCGTTGCAGACGAGTTGGTGTCTGGCACTTCTGTCCCGGCGAGGCTGATTCGCGGACGTAGCCCGTTGTTCATTGGCATTCGTATACCTGAAAGCGACTGATGCTCGGCTGTTTAGCGTGCTAAAATGGTGCGCTTCGATGTTACGGATTGTTGTTTCTGACAGTCCCCATTCCTTTTGAGGCGACCAAGCAGTGGCTGAACTCAGTCATA
>JABJAS010000078.1 GCA_018666055.1 Halieaceae bacterium
ACGAATACCTTCGGTTAATGTGAATTCGCTACCGATGATCAGTTTGAGCTGATGTTCCTTAGCCGCAACATGTGCTTTAACGACGCCTGCAAGGGAGCACTCGTCTGTCACGGCTAAAGCGTGATAACGGCACTCGGCAGCTCGAGAGACCAATTCAGCGGGTGCTGAGGCGCCGCGTAAAAAACTGAAGTGGCTTAAACAATGAAGTTCTGCGTACACGATGGTATCAATACTGTATAAATAAACAGTATTTTAGCGATACTAGGGTTCAAATGAAAAGCATAAAAAGAAATAGCGTAAACTGCGGTCTGTTAGCAGTGAGCGCATGATGAAAAGGACAACAGTAGTCAGCCATATCAAACGTATCCGCAGTGTGCTGGTCGGCTTTTTGGGTCTGGCGCTGTTGAGCTGTACGGGTATACCAGACGGTATTCAACCGGTGACAGGATTTGATCAAAGCCGTTATCTGGGAAGGTGGCATGAGATAGCGCGACTCGATCATAGTTTTGAGCGGGGTCTGAGTGAGGTCACTGCGACCTATGACCTCAATCCTGATGGCAGCATCAAAGTATTGAATCGTGGTTTTGACGCTGAAGATGGTGCTTGGCGTGAAGCGGAAGGCGTTGCCCGATCGATGGGTGCTGCTGATATTGCCCACCTCAAAGTCTCTTTTTTTGGCCCATTTTATGGCAGCTACATCGTCTTCGAGCTGGGCGAAGACTACGATTACGCCTTCGTCTCCGGGTTTAATCGAGATTATCTTTGGTTGCTTGCCCGAGAGCCTCAGATAACGAGCGAGTTACGCAACCATTTTATCGAGACCATGACGGCGTTGGATTTCGATCCAACAGAACTGGTTTGGCTGGATAAAACTGATGAGTGAGTGTGGGAAGCGGTCCTAGGCGAATAGCCCGTGTACATACCAGCGGCGATTATGCCGATCCTGATACAACCAAATGGGTTGCTTTTGAGGCGTTTGGGCAATGTAGTAATCGCGGCTGGTCGGCTGACTCCACCAGCAATCCTCGATGCGTTCAGGGCCATAGATGATGTCTAGCAGGCCATTCCAGTACAGCTTTTTTCCTTCTTGATGGACAGGATGCGGTTCAGGCAGTAGCCAGAATGGTCGTTGTCCCAGCGCGATAGTATCGGGACGACTCATCGTATGAGTGCTCTGCGTTTTGATCACGGTATCCTCGGGGAGGTGTTCTCTCCGAAAGTCGAGGTAACCCACAGCCTGTAGCCCTAGCCGACTCCGTAGCCGATCTGCGAGTTCGTATCGCGACGCTTGATGGCTGCCGGCATGAAATAAATCTTGTGGTGCGGGAAGAGCCTCTTGCAGTTTATCGGCCACTAGGGACAGTCCTTCAATACCCTCAGGGAGGGACCAGTTGTCTAGTTGCAAATAGGACAGTTCCAACCAGATCTTGGCTTGTCGATGCGCTGTTTCAGAGAAGACCTTGAAGGATTCCTTGCCGCCTCTTGGCCTAAGGCAGTGCCATTCAATGACGCCACTAGTGAGTTGAGTGTTGACTAGAAAATGACAGAAATGCAGGAGTAGCTGCTTCATAGCGGGGTGAAGCTCTTGTCGATTGCGAATATCAAAACCAAACCAAAGTGTGTCTTGAAAGCGGGTGGGTGGTTGATAGTTGATAGTGGGTTCTTGACGTCGACCTAACAGCTGATTGAGCCAATCGACAAAGGTAATGCCACAGCGTTTACCAATATCGGCCAGTGGAATATCGAGCAATTGCGCGAATTGACGAATACCCGCTTTTTCCAATCGATCGACAATGGTGGGGAATTCGTCTTTGAGTAGAGTGAGCGGTAGGGGTGACAGTCGCTCGCTGAGGGGTTGCTCTGGTTGGCAGGCTAAATGCGCGTCGCAGTGGCTGAGTAACCAGGCCGCCGTACGAGTCTCCGCGACCCCCATTGTGACAGTGAGGCTACGCAAACTCATTTCATTATGAATGCGCTGCAGTAATGCCTCCAGCCCCCGATGAAGTGTTAGGCAGCTTCCGACTTCAATCATCAGGGCATTGTTTTGCCAGCGCTCTAAGTGCGGTGAGAGCCCATAAGCCCAGGTCATTAAGTGTTGCAACAGAGCGCTTTCTTTCTCGGGTTTGCGTTCCATAATGTGGGCGTCGTACTGTGTGAGTAGGGCTTGAGCAGTAGTAGCACCTTGACCCGGTATGACTCCAGCACAGCGGGCCGTATCATCACAGGCGACGACAAGTCGCTGTGCAACAACAACAGTTGCTCGATGACCCTGTGACTCCGGCTGCTTCAGCAGGGCTTCCAGAGGGAGGGCATCAAAACGAAGGCAAAGCCAGAGAGACATCCCCCATACTACTGTATTTTTATACAGTAGTATGGGGGTTGTACTGATTAAAAAGTGGCGAGTGCCGCCCAGATGAGATGCTATTTCTGCCACACTAGGTGACTGTGTTTTCGGCTATCCACGCTTTGCTTGAGAAACTGCCATGCCTATTGCCTCTCGTTACCGCCACCGTAATGCCCCTTTTAAAATTGCTAATCTGACCGATATCCGTCACGAAATGGCCTGTCTTTATTCGTTATTTGGGCTTATTTTGGCGCTATTAGTGACGTCTTGCGGGGGACCCGATACGGGCTCCAATGCGCTATCTGAGGTGGTATCACCCCCCTCCATTTCAGCTGAACAGCAGCGATTAGAGGATTTCTTCGCAGCCACTTGGGAAGAAGATCTCGTGCGTTATCCCGCTTCTGCCAGTTATCTAGGTGTGACCGACCGCCAGGACCAGTGGAATGATGTCACGGAATCTTTCCAACTGGCGTCGCTGGCAATCACTCGCCAGCGACTGGATTTTCTCAACGGTATCGACACCTCCCAGTTATCGGAGGACCGCTTATTGTCCTATCGATTGTACCGACTTGACCTCGAGCGCACGCTGGCGGGTGCCCCGTTTCGTCATCATCGTTATGTGATCCATCAGTTTCGCGGGCCCCATACCAGTGCAGTGAGTCTGCTCATCAACGTTCACGCCATTCACTCGATGCAAGATGCCGAGGCTTA
>JABJAS010000079.1 GCA_018666055.1 Halieaceae bacterium
CGACCCCGATAGTAGTCAACCCGATGCTTGAGTCAGGCTCAGTCTCTTTGGCTAGGCAGCAGTCCTAGCTTGAGTGACACACTGTCCTATCGTCTGCTTCAGATCCTGACCGAGAGCTTAGTCAAGGTCATAGTCAAGGTCATAGTCACCCAGCTCCTCCCGTAAACGCAGTATTTCGAGGCGCTTTTCTGCCTGTCGACGTTTAGCCGCTTTGAGCGCTTTTTCAGTTGCGGTATCGGTTAAGACGAAGGGACTCAGCTCGCCGTCATTGAGGTCTTCAAGAGCCTGTTCAAAAAATTCATCCAACGGCTCTTCGGTTATGACGGTTGTTTCTCTCTCACCCATAAATCACCCCCCGATGATCTTGAACAAAAGGTCAGCCTTGGGCTGATGTCGCCATCACAACGCAGTAATGCCATCGCCACAAGTATTTTTTTGATCTGATACAACGTAGCGCAAATAACTAATGGCGCTAAGGGTTGGTGCGTTTTAAGCAGGATGACGGCTTTATTTGATGGTCTTTACGACGGCTTTCGCCAGTGTGTCGGCAATGGACTCTGGCGTTGCGTCGTCACAATCGATGATCACTTCGCCATAGCGTTCATATAACGGCACCCGCTCTGCATAGAGGTCGCCCAGTGTTTGCTGGCCGTCTGCGGCGATACCTCGTTGCGGAGCGAGCGAAACCCGATACTCAATGGTTTCGAGGCGTGCACGGAGGTAAATCACGAGTGACTTGGCTGCCAGCCGCGCCATAATTTTCTCGCTATAGACCACCGAACCTCCCGTTGAAATGACCGATGGGGACAATGGCATGGCGGTTAAAACGTGTTCTTCGATAGCACGAAAAGCGGTATTCCCGCGAGCGTCTACAATTTGTTGAAGGGTCAGATTCTCCTGAGCTTCTATCAAACCATCCGTATCCAGCAGATCAAGGCCAAGCTGCTTCGCTAATACTTTTCCCACCGTGCTCTTGCCACAGCCGGGCATACCGATCAGCGTAATAATCATAGTCGAGGACACAATACGAGGCGGCTCCTTGCGCAATAGTCAGTTTCGATGTGGGCGGCGTGGCGTACTTTACACGATGCGCAGTTTGCTCCAATCAATCCCCTTTCGCACTGCGCTCATCCTGCTCGTTGTCAGAAGGCACTGGTCCTTCTGATTGCCCGTTTTGTTTGCTGTGACACCTCAGTTGGCCCAGTCTCGTTTGGCTTTAAATTGCTGAGAAAGATACGCCATCTGATCAGCGAGTACGCGCTCTTTAGCGAGATAGTGCCATTCGTAAGTATTGGGCTTAAAGGGTACCGCTAACAGCGGCATCGAGGCCTCTTCAGGGGTCTGACAGTCCTTAAGCCAGTTACACCGCTTGCAGGCGGCCACCACGTTTTCCCATTTATTGCCGCCGCCACGCGAGATCGGTATGACGTGATCTCGAGTCAACTCACTGCGCCGAAACTGGCTGCCACAATACAGACAGCGATGATCATCGCGGCGAAACAGGGTGCGGTTACACAGTGGCGGCGTGAAATGATTCAGCACCCTGCCTTCGAGAGCAATAATAGGCTGCAGCACGATCTCTGATCGAATGCCCGTGAGGCGCTGAATACCGCCAAAAACGGGGGCCAATGATTCGCCGATACCGTAGAGCACGCCGCCACGAGCGTAGGCGGTGATCGCCTCGTTGAGAGTTAGCCACCCTCTCGGTTGGCCTGATACATCCAGCTTGAGAATCGCTTGCATGGGCCTCGCTCACTGGTTTTATTGACCGTACTTAAAATTCTAGCGCATGACAATCGTGGAACCCGAAAAAGCCGACAACTTTACAGCGGGGCGTATGCCTCAGGCGGCGACTAAGCCCGCGCTACACAGCGGTCCATTCTGCGCAGACCAACTCTTGTTCGCCGTCGAGTATTCGTCCCTGAAAACACTCCCCAGCCTGCACCATACCGACCCCGGCTGGGGTCCCTGTCATGACGATATCGTAGTCCTCCAGCTGACAAAATTGAGCCAGTTCCTGCAGAATAGTAAGGGGGGGATAGAGCATGAGACTGACGTCTCCCTTTTGCCGCAAACTACCGTCGACCTGAAGTTCGATGCCTAACCGATCTAGTGATTCAGGTGCGGCCACAAAGTCGCTAAACAGCGCCGATCCGGTAAAGGCTTTACTGCGCTCCCACGGTAGTCCAGCGGCTTTGAGTTTGGCCTGGGTCGCGCGTTTGGTGAGGTCCAAGCCAAAGCCAACAGCGCCGACTCGGCCATCCAGCATCATGAGGCAAATCTCACCCTCGTAGTGCAGCGGCTCATCCATCACTGATATCAGCTTTTGCCCAATGGCGGTTGACGGTTTCATAAAAACCACCATGTCATCAGCCGCGACAGAGTCCATCTCTGCAATGTGAGCGGCGTAGTTTTTGCCAATGCAAACCACTTTTCCGGGTTTGATCGACTGACCATTGAGTGTGACTGGCTGCATATTCTTCCCCTTTACACACGACACTATAAGGGGATTGTAGGTGGATTGTCTGGCGCGAATCTGGATCGAATAATGGACGGGATTACGGTACTCTCCGACCCCTAACGATCGACAAAACAAAAGCAAAAGGGGCAGCATATGCACTGGTTACGAACTCTGCTGGCAGTTGGGTGGTGTTATCTCCTGACACCATTGGCATCGGCGGTAGATCAACCCAATATCTTGGTGATTTGGGGTGACGATATTGGCTTCTGGAATCTCTCCACTAACAATATGGGGATGATGGGTTATCAGACCCCCAACATTGACCGCATTGCTAATGAAGGGGCAAAGTTCACTGATTACTATGGTCAGCAAAGCTGTACCGCCGGGCGCTCTGCTTTTATTACTGGTCAGTCGCCTATCCGCACTGGACTGACGAAGGTAGGCATTCCTGGTTCAGATATGGGCATTCAACCGGAAGATGTCACCCTCGCGAGCCTACTCAAGGAGCAAGGCTACGCCACCGGTCAATTTGGTAAAAACCATCTGGGCGATCGCGATGAGTTCTTGCCGACAGAACATGGCTTTGATGAGTTTTTTGGCAACCTCTATCACCTCAACGCGGAGGAGGAGCCAGAAGATCCTGATTATCCCAAGAGCCCCGCGTTCAAAAAGATGTTTGGTCCGCGAGGCGTGGTGCACAGCTTTGCGGATGGGCGTGTCACGGATACTGGCCCGTTAAATCGTAAACGCATGGAAACAGTGGACCTCGAATTTTTAGAGGGCGCACAGCAATTTATTGATCGGGCTGTGGCCGACGATAAGCCTTTTTTTGTGTGGCTCAATTCGACGCGGATGCACTTCTTTACTCATACACCGGAAGAAGAGATCGGGTTGTCGGGCCAGGGCTTTTATAACGATGCCATGGTGGGACATGACAATCTGGTGGGGCGAATGCTGGATCAGCTCGATGAACTGGGCATAGCCGATAACACCATCGTGCTGTACAGCACGGATAATGGCCCTCACTTTAATACATGGCCAGATGCCGCTATTACGCCGTTTCGTAGCGAAAAAAATACCAACTGGGAAGGCGGTTTCCGCGTTCCCGCAATGATCCGCTGGCCGAACAAGATAGCATCGGGCACGATTTTCAATGACATCATGTCGCACGAAGATTGGGTACCGACGCTACTGTCAGCAGTGGGCCGACCGACGATTACAGACGAGTTAAAAGCGGGTGTCACCATCAATGGGCGTGATTATCACAATCATCTCGATGGCTACGATTTTTTGCCGTACCTCACCGGCGAGGCTGATAACGGCCCGCGTGACACCTTTTATTATTGGAGTGATGACGGTCTGCTCACCGCCATGCGGGTGGGTGATTGGAAGGTGGTCTTTGCTGAGCAGCGGGCCAAGGAATTTGATGTATGGCGTGAACAGTTTGATACCCTCAGAATTCCTAAGGTATTCCACTTGCGCCGCGACCCTTTTGAGCGTGCCGATCAAAACTCGAATACGTACAACGATTGGTGGGTGCGGGTTGCCTTACCTCGGATTGGGATTGCAAGGGTCGCGTTACAGGGCTTTATGGCATCGCTAAAGGTATACCCTCCTAGACAACGTCCGGCCACCTTTACGATCGATCAGATGATGGAATCGCTCTACGAATAAGCGTGGGCGTTGCGTGGGTTAACCGGTGAAACATCGCTTTCTCAGCGGTGTGATGACTCACAACCTAGGCAGTCAATGAAGGCGGGCAGCTTGCCCGCCTGAGTGAATGCAGACTGTGGTAGCGGATCAGTGCCCTGAGGGGTCCACTTCCCAGGCATCGGTGAGATACGCATGCACGATGCCGCCATCAACGGCGATGGTTTCACCGACCACATAGTTGCCAGATCGTGCCGCCAGATAAATCGCTACACCCGCCATGTCTTCGTCGTTACCAATGCGACCTGACGGCACGTGTTTGCCGACCGTGTCCCCAAGATCTCGTGCCGCCTTGTTCATATCGGATGCAAAAGCCCCTGGCGCAATGCCGGTCACTAAAATGTCATCCTTGACCAGACGCGCAGCAAGACGTCGCGTGAGCTGAATCACCGCCGCTTTGGAGGTTTGGTAACTATAGGTTTCCCAGGTATTGAGTCGTAAGCCATCGATGGAGGCGATATTGATGACCTTGGCGGGCTGCTCGGCAGAGGCACCCGCTTTGAGTAAGCCGTGCAAGGCCTGGGTCAGGAAGAAAATGGATTTCACGTTAAGATCCATCACTTTATCCCATGCCGACTCGGGGAAGGTTTCAAACGCCTCACCCCACGCAGCGCCTGCGTTGTTGACCAGAATATCGATTGCATCCTCTTTGTCTGCCATGGTGGCGGCGAGGGCTTTACAACCCTCGACGGTCGAGATGTCCTCGGGCACCGCAATACAGTTAGGCCCCAACTCAGCCGCGACCGCCTCGCAGACATCTGCTTTGCGACTGGAGATATAAACCTTGGCGCCTTGAGCAATGAACCCAGTGGCAATCATCTTGCCAATA
>JABJAS010000080.1 GCA_018666055.1 Halieaceae bacterium
CTGGTCCAGTCCAATGGACAATGCAGACATCGCGATCATGGTCAGAAACATCGTGATCGGAATCAGAGCGGATACGATTAGCCCGGTTTTCAGACCCAAAGTCAGCAGCATGACAACGGTGACCACCGCAATTGCTTGGAGCAGATTAGTGACAAAGCCTTTTACTTTGTCGTCGACTTCCTGTGGCGAAAAGCTAACGAGCTCGAATTCAACGCCAATAGGGTAGATTCGATAAAACTCAGCAATGGCCCGCTTAACGGATTCACCGAGCGCGATATTGTTGCCGCCCTCCCGCATCGCTACAGCAATAGCAATCGCATGCTCACCGGTCACACTGATCAACTCAGTTGGCGGATCGACGTAACTCCGACTGAGGGTCGCGACATCTCGCAGCTGAAATAGCTGATTGGTATTGGGCAAACGCAGTAACGTGTCACCGATCTCTTCAATGGACTCAAAGTTACCACTGGGCTCAAGCGAAATGCGTTCTCTGCCAAGATTAAAAGCCCCACCCGACACCACAATATTGCGCTCAGCCAAAATCTGAGTCAGCAACCCGGGAGAGAGACCCAGATCTGACAGTCGGGCATTGTTGTAATCGAGAAAAACGCGTTCATCCTGTACACCGAGAATATCGACCTTGGCCGTATCACCGAACTGCAAGAATACCGCCTTGACCTCTTCGGCGATCGTGTCTAGCTCTCTGAAGGTAAAGCCTTCACCAGTGAGCCCAACGACAATGCCGTACACATCACCAAAGTCATCATTGACCTCTGGCGCACTGACGCCCTGTGGCAATTCATCAGCGATACCGTCGATTTTACGACGCAGGTTGTCCCAGATGGGCCGCATCTCCGAATAGGATTCACTGACGTTGACAGTCACTATTGAAATGCCACTCCGCGATTCGCTTTTGACAAAATCGAGCTCGGGAATCTCCTTTACGACCTCTTCGATGGGTGCCGATACCAGTTCTTCTACCCGCTCTGCTGCCGCACCAGGGAAGTACGTCACCACTTGTGCTGCACGAATAATGAAGCCGGGATCGTACGCGCGAGGCATATTTTTAAAAGCCTGCAGCCCCGCAATAACGATGACGCCCAATACCAGCCAAGTGACTCGCGTATTGGTCAGCGCTAAGCGCGTTAGTATCATAATGCCGCGTCCTGCCCCAACCTGACGACCAGCCCATCTTGCAGCTTGCTCATGCCGGCTGTGACCAATTGGTCACCTGGCAATAACCCTTGGATAACCTCCAATCCACCTCCGGTTAAGTCGCCAATCTTCACATACCGTTTTTTCACGGTTGCAGTGCCGTCTACATTAGGGATTGCGACAAAAGCATAAGGGCCCGTTGCATCGGCTAACACTGATTGAGCTGGCACAAATAATATGCCCGAAGCCATCGTCATCGACTCGCTCTGCAGTCTAACCGTCACCGACATGCCAGGAAGAATATTGAGCTCTCCCGAGTTGGCAAAGTCAAAGGTCACCTCAAAAGTATTCGTGCCCGTTGATGCCCGTGTCGCTACTTCAGTTAATGCCAGCGAAAATTGGCGATCGGGAATCGCATCAAATGAAGCGCTGACTTGAAAATCCTGATTTCGTTGCGCCGTGATCATGAGGCTTTCGGGCACGTCCACTTTGACCGACAGTGTCGAGATATCTTGCAACGTATAGATCGGCTCCATTGCCGAAATATCCTCAAAGTTCTCAACATGACGTACCGCAATCAATCCCGCAAAAGGGGCTCTTAACTGCGTCGCATCAAGATCACGCTGCGCCGCTTCAAGATTAGATTGGGCCGTACTCGCCGTGGCTTCTAGGCGCTGGTAATCAGAACGTGAAATGCCGCCGCGCTCAATGAGTGACTCCCCTCTCTGAAAATCGGCAAAAGCTTGGTCATACTCTCCCTGACGTGCCCGCAATCTGATCTGCTGGTCTTCGTCATTCAGGCTAGCGACCAGTTGGTCTGCGGCTACGGCATCGCCTTCACGTGCAGGCAATGCCGATAACTCCCCTGACACCCTAAACGACAGTGCGGCCACCTGAAACGCTTCAACCTTTCCTGGGAATTCTTGGTAAGCACCATCGCTCGCTCCACCCACCGTCAACGTCCTGACAAGGCGAGTTGAACTCACGTCTGCAACAGGCTGATTGGACTCGCTACAGGCCAGCAAGGTGCCGAGCATGATTACATTGAACATGATTTTCAAAACACCGTATGGCATCGAAACTACTCCTACTCAGAATGCACGACGCCAGTGATTAGCGCGTGTACGCTATTGTCAATTCAGTGTTTCACCCGGCAGTGAGTCTACATGATGGACAGTCTTAAGAGGCGCCCTTGTCACTGCGAGCGTGTGCAATATCCCCATTCTCAAATGCGTTAACCAACAGCGGTAGGCCTCACTCATCGTACAGCGCGCCACCTACCACTGTGAGGCACCCTCATTACCAGCATCATAAACCAGCATCATGAACCACCATCGTGAACCACCATCGTGAGGTATCATGACCACCCGCTGAATGGATGATCACTATGAACCTGAAAAATGCTGCAGCCCATTCGGGTCGAATATTATTGGCCCTCTATTTCTTCCTTCCTGGGATCATGAAATTTATGGATTGGGATACACACGTCCAACTCATGGAAACCCATGGAATGATGTTAGTACCGTACTTATTAGGTCTCGCAGGCGTCATACAGGTCGTCGCCAGCTTGAGCCTTTTCATCAACCGACACGTTGCCATCTGCGCGCTCACATTGGCCGCGATGACGCTCGTCATTAACGTCAACCTTCATGACTTCTGGAATATTTATGAGGGCGTCGACGTGAAGCACGAGACTCAGAATTTCGTCAAAAATCTGGCCATTTTCGCCGGCTTGCTGTTGCTTGCAGCCACCGCAATGGAAACGCCAGCTCAGAAAAACTCACATTGAGTCAGCGCCCTGTTGCACGTCGATGCAGGTGATTACGCATAGGAGCAAAAAACACAATGCCGTTAGACTTTTTTTATGATTTATCGTCTCCCTGGACGTATCTGGCCTTTAACAATATTCAGCCCATTATCAACGAGACAGGCGCCGCTGTTCGCTGGCGACCCTTTCTCGTCGGCGGGGTCTTCAACGCGGTAAACCCCGAGGTTTATAAGGCACGCGCAGTACCCACTGATCCGAAGGTCATTCATAACTTTCGATGGTTACACGAATGGGCGCGACTGGCCGACCTACCATTGGTATTCCCGACCGAGCACCATCCTGTGAAATCCGTTCTAGCCATGCGCGTTTGCTGCGCACTGGAGCCGCAACAGGATGCGCTGCAATTGTTTTCAGCGGCCGCCTTTGATGCGTATTTTGCTGAGGGCAACAACATCGACGACCCAGCAGTGTTGGCTCGTGTTGCGAACAGCTGCGGCCTAGACGGTAATAGCCTCATTGAGCAGGCCTCTGAGCAATCGATTAAGGATCAACTGCGCGCGAATACCGAGGCGGCGGTCGCGCTTGGCGCCTATGGATCGCCCTCCCTATTTATCGATGACAAGCTGTATTTTGGCAACGACCAGTTACCCCTTGTCAGGGACATCTTGTTACGTGGACAAGGTAACGAATCCTCGCTCTAACGGGCCAAGGACCGATACTCGGGTGGCACTGAGGTATCGTCCCGCATAAGATTTTAAAGCGATTTCGCAGTAGACTCCGGGTCACCACTTACTGACGTGAAGCCTATGTCTGCTGACTTAAAAAC
>JABJAS010000081.1 GCA_018666055.1 Halieaceae bacterium
CCTGCTGTTAACGCAAAACACTCAGTCGGCAGAGTCCGGATCGAGCACTTCTTGCAACTCGCGCTTCAAAAACTTCCCGTTCGCGTTTCTCGGTAAAGGCTCGGCTAAAAACCAAATGTACTTGGGCACCTTGAATGCCGCCAACCGGGATCCCATATGCTCTCGCAGTCCTGGCGCGTCTAGCATCGCAGCGGGCTTAAGATGCACCGCAACACCAACTTCTTCACCCAATCGATCATCCGGGACCGCAAAGGCGACGCCCTCGAGAACCGCTGGATGGGTATACAAAGCGCTCTCTACCTCCGCACCATAAATATTTTCACCACCGCGCAAGATCATGTCTTTTGCACGATCGACGAGATAGAGGAACCCGTCCTCATCAAAATAGCCGATATCGCCCGTATGCAACCATCCATCAACAATCGTCTCAGCTGTTGCCTCAGGACGATTTAGATAACCCTTGATCACAGGAGCGCCCTTAACGCAGAGCTCACCCCGCTCACCGACGGGCAGTGACTCGCCAGCCTCGTTAACGATCTTGCCTTCCAGCGTCGGCACTAACGGCCCGCAACTTTCTGGTCGGGCCACAAACAAGTCACCTGTCGTGTAACTGGCAATGCCGCAAACCTCGGTCATGCCATAACCTTGCGCGGGCTTTGCGCGCTTCGTTGTCTCAACGACTTTACTCGGTAAGTCGGGGTGCATCGCGGCACCGCCGCCGCCCAGCGAATTCAAGCTAGAAGTATCGTAGTCATGAAAATCAGGGTGCGCGAGCAGCTCCCGAGTCATCATGGGTACTGCGCTGAGGGTATTGACCTGCTCTCGCTCAATCAGCTTCAACGCCTCTTCTATATCCCACTTGTACATCAGTACCAGCTTTCCTCCGCCAACCGTTCCACCCTGCATCACACAGTTGTTAGCCGTGACATGAAACAACGGTGTGGCCACTAGTGATGTGGGCGGTGGTGCTGAAACCGGCGCTTCGACCGACGCATCTCTATTCAGCGCTTGAGTGGTTGCAAAGATCTGTCCCATGGCTGCTACGTTCAACACATTGTGCACACAGCCTCGATGCGTTAACTGAGCGCCCTTCGGGCGGCCAGTGGTGCCCGATGTATAGAAAATACAGGCATCGTCATTCGCATCAATGGGCGTCATCACCAGCCCGCCTGCGATACTCACCGCATCATGCCACGGCGTTGCCTGAACAGGTGGCGCATCGTCTCTCACCGCCACCACCTCGATGTCACTGAAACGGTCTGCAATTTGCGCAAACACCTCTAGTCTGCGGTCATCGGCGATTAATAATCGAGGCTCAGAATCGTCGAGCGCGTAAGCCATTTCATCCGCAACCCACCATGCATTCATTCCCACTACCACCGCGCCCGCGGCAATGACACCCCAGTAAGCCAATATCCACTCTGGATAGTTGCGCATGGCAATCGCGACTCGGTCACCCGAGCCAATGCCCTGAGACGCAAGCCAAGCAGAAAAATTGGCGACAATCTGGCCTGCTTCGGCATAAGTCAGGCGCTCATCACCGTAAACAATGTATTCTTTGTCGCCGTGGCCCTGCCCCATTAGCCAAAGGTCACGAAGAGAGCCTGGTGCATGCTGATAGGCCTTGAGCGTACAGCCGCCCTGCTCGATTGTGGTGAGCTCGAGAAACGCCTCGGGAGCGGTAACCATTGCCACCGCCTGCCGATAGTTGTCCATAACCTGACTCATACCTTTTGCTCCCCCCATTGCTCCGAGTGTGATGTGATTGTTCAAGTTGAATTGATAAGCCTCCGCAAGATACCCTAATGATCTCGCGGCAACCAGTTCACAACAGCACCATTTTGGCATGTATCATGCCAATTAAATTGGCTGGCCCCTCAAAACGCCACTGCCGCGATCAACTCAACGGCTATCGCACTGTCAAAAAGGAACCCCATGAGCGCACAAGAACTTGACCTAGTAAAACTTGAACCGTGGTTGCGAGAAAAAGTACCCCCATTCGAGGGCGCGTTATCCGCCGAAAAATTCGCAGGCGGGCAATCCAACCCAACGTTCAAGTTGACTGCGGGCGCACAACACTACGTGCTGCGACGTAAGCCACCGGGCGAGCTGCTCGCATCAGCCCACGCCGTCGATAGAGAGTTCCGCGTGCTCGAAGCCTTAGCTCAGACGGACGTACCCGTACCCAAGGTGGTCGCACTGTGCGAGGACGACAGCCTGATTGGCTCAATGTTCTATGTTATGGAGCATTTAGAGGGCCGTATCTTCTGGGATCCGACCGTCCCAGAGGTAGGAGATGACGATCGCGCCGCGATCTACGACGAAATGAACCGCGTCCTTGCCGCACTTCACTCGGTCGATGTGAATGCAGTTGGGCTGGGAGACTATGGCAAACCCGGTAATTATTACGCTCGACAAATCGGACGCTGGACCAAGCAATACCGAGCCTCAGAGACCGAGCCGGTCGCCGAGATGGAAGCGCTCATTAACTGGCTACCAGATAATATCCCCGCTGGGGGAGAAACCGTTGCGCTGGTACACGGTGATTATCGTCTCGACAACATGATCTTCCATCCAACGGAGCCGAAAATCATTGGCATTCTCGACTGGGAGCTTTCCACACTAGGAGACCCGCTTGCGGACCTCGCCTATCAATTGATGGCGTGGCAGTTTCCCAGAGAGGGCGGCATGGTCGGACTAGAAGGCGTCGAGAGGGCGCCCTTACTGATCCCGTCAGACGAGGCGTATATTGAATCCTATTGCCAAAGAACCGGCCGGGCCGACATCGATCATTGGCCTTTCTACATGGCCTTTTGCTTTTTTAGAATCGCCGCCATTCTACAAGGCATTAAAAAGCGCGCCTTGATCGGTACGGCGTCGAGCGCTGAGGCAGATAGTCGTGCCGTCATGGTTGGACCACTCGCCGCCTTGGGTGCGGGTTACATTAAGCAAAGCGCGTAAGCACCCCCCCTCTCCGGCGCGCGCTGGTGCGGCCGCCTCGTAGCGCCTAGCTAAGCCAAGGCGCCGCGTCGGCTCATACCGGATCTCTTGACGCTGCTGGTCTTTTGCGCCCGCTTGTCACGCCGGGCTTGGCTGCTGACGCGGGCCGCACTCACCTCCGCTTTTAAGGCTTTCATCTGCACAGCGGTAGGCGGCGGGCGGCGGCGGGAGCTTTTAGGCCGCCGGTAGGTGCCGGGAGCCGGCCTTAAATCACCGTACTCGAACCGATGCAGGATCTCTTCCAGGGTGCTAGAAATCCGCGTGCATTGCCGTATGGACTCTATCCGACTGTAGGCCGCTCGCTCACCCTCTCGCACCAGGGTTCGCAACTCCTGCTCACTCGGTTGCGTGATCAGCTGCACTGGATTTTGTAACCGAAACCTGGGGACTATGTTGATATCGCCGGAATATTCTTGGTCAAGCAGTCCATGAATTCCGTGCAGCATCATATTGAATTTAGGCCAATTATCACCATACCTCTTCGCGACGCCACGATAAAAATTGAGCATTTCGCGGCCAATACCCATCCCTAGAGAAGTCGCCGCTTGCCGTAGCGGTCTTGCTCTATCGTCGCGGGGCAAAAATGCGCGGGCGATGGGATTCACCATACTGACAATGTAGTGGTTGGTTGAAAATAGCCGGGACAGCCGCTTCGCGGGCAAATCGTCTGCGACTGAACCATCTACCCAGCGCCGCGCCGGAAGATACGGCTGCGCCTCTCCATGCTCGTTCTTCGCCTCCAACATCACCGCCGGAAACACC
>JABJAS010000082.1 GCA_018666055.1 Halieaceae bacterium
GTGGCACCATCAAGGTCCGTTTCGCTGATACCGATGCCAATGGGCATGCTTTTTTTGGCAATTATTTTGTTTTCGCAGACGAGGTACTCGGCGACTACTGGGCGGAGCTGGGTTGGGATTTGTCAGATGTCGTCAATCAGGACTATCTCACCTTTACCGTCAACGCCAACATGGACTTTCTGGGTGAGAGCCTCGCCGGAGACACGTTGGAAGTCGAGGTCAAGTCTGAGCGCATCGGTAATTCGAGCGTCGTGATTGGGTTTAGCATGCGCAATCTTCGCACCGATGAAACGACAGGACGTGGGACGTTTACCTATGTCTTTGTTGATCGTAATACGCGCAAGAGTGCCCCCATGCCGGCGAATTTCCGAGCGGCGCTGATTGAGCGGCATCCCGAGTTAGCGTGATCCCCTGCGAGCTCGAGGGTCGGTTGGTTCCGGGGGGCGAATCCGTCAAACTTCGGCTTTGATTTCAACGGAACGAGCAGCGCGTGGAGCAACGGAGCAAAAATACGCACCAAGGGAAAGGCTTGGTGTTGGTGCTACAAGATCTGTCGTCGGCAGCGCCGTTCGAGCTGAGCGCCAAATCGAGTGACGAGGCTGCGCAAGACTATTGCTGGTCGGCGCTGGTGCTGTCAGCGGCGTTTGGGTTTCGGGTGGTGCCAGGGCAATCTTATTACCTGTACCTTCAGGCGGGAGCATGGAAACTGTCACTCATTTCTCCTGACGAGTGGGGCCGTCGACTCCCCGGTACGTATGTGGGTAGCTGCGATTTGCGGGTTGATATGACCTGGTCACTGGTCTTCGATCAATCGATCGTGGAAGGCTCGCCAGTGCACGATGCTCTGTTGCAATATCTTACCGGTATCCGGGAGCAGCTCTTAGAATCCGGTAGCTGGGAAGCGTTATTGCGGCGAGGAGAGCGACACCTCCCTTATCAGCAGAGGGTATTGACGACCGCGCTGGCGTCGTCCCTGAGGCAGTCTCTGGCACTCAGTGGGCAATCAGGCGTTCCGCCCGGCGTCCCCGCTTTGGGCCACGCAATGGATGCCTTCGGGACTGCCACCGTCTAACGCAACCCATCATGATTTACCTGCCAACGCAGTGCGCCGGCGTCATACAAAGGCAAAACCTCAGGAAGACAGAACCTCAGACGGTATCCGCAAAGAGTTCCCTACCGATGAGCATACGGCGGACCTCTGACGTGCCCGCACCGATTTCATACAGCTTGGCATCCCTTAGGAGTCGTCCGGTTGGGTAGTCATTGATATAACCGTTGCCGCCGAGCAACTGAATGGCGTCAAGGGCAGATTGTGTCGCCGCTTCGGCGGTGTAGAGAATCACTGCGGCAGCATCCTTGCGACTCTGCTCGCCACGATCTAGGGCACCACAGACCGCATATAAATAAGCCCTGCTGGCTGAGCACCGCGCGTACATATCGGCCAATTTCCCCTGGACCAACTGAAACTCGCCAATGGATTGTCCGAACTGCTCACGCTCGTGCACGTAGGGCAACGCCACATCAAGGCAGGCTTGAAGTATGCCGACAGGTCCCCCCGCGAGCACGGCGCGCTCGTAGTCTAGGCCTGACATCAGCACACGGACGCCAGCGCCGATCTCACCTAGGATCTGTGTCGCCGGAACTCGACAGTTTTCAAAGACCAATTCGCAGGTATTGGATCCGCGCATCCCCAATTTGTCGAGCTTAGGTGATCGTGAAAATCCGAGGGTATCGCGCTCAACGATAAAAGCGGTAATGCCCTTAGAGCCTGCCTCAGGGTCGGTTCTCGCATAGATCACATACACATTCGCGTCCGGGCCGTTGGTAATCCACATTTTATTGCCGTTCAGCACAAAGTCGTCGCCCTGCCGCTCCGCACGAAGTCGCATACTCACGACATCCGAGCCCGCATTGGGTTCCGACATCGCCAGTGCGCCAACGTGCTCTCCACTACACAAAGATGGCAAATACTGTTGTTTTTGCGCCTCTGTGCCATTTAATCGAATTTGATTGAGGCAGAGATTGGAGTGCGCACCGTAAGACAGCCCCACGGAAGCGCTAGCGCGAGAAATCTCCTCCATGGCGATGGCGTGGGCGAGATAACCCATGCCGCTGCCACCATATTCCTCAGGAATCGTAATGCCCAGTAACCCCAGTTGACCCAACTTGGGCCATAAATCATTGGGGAACTCGTTGTTTCGATCGATCTCAGCGGCTCGA
>JABJAS010000011.1 GCA_018666055.1 Halieaceae bacterium
GGGATCCGCGTGAATTCCATTTCACCGGGCCTGACGGCTTCGCCAATGGCAGCGCCTCACCTCGAGACGCCAGGGCTCACCGAGGCCTTCCTGAAAAATTATCCCCTCGGCAGGCTCAATACGTCTGAAGACATTGCTGCTGCCGCGGTCTTTTTAGGCAGCGATGAGTGCTTTATGACCGGTCAGAATCTGCAGGTGAACGGTGGCTTAACGCTGCGTCGTAACCCAATGCCTTCGGAGATTGAAGAATCGGTCATGGCGGCGATGGCGGCTGCGCAGCAAGACTAGCGGCCAGCGATGTCATACTGATGCTTTGCGGGCACTAGCGCGTTTTCATATCAGCGGTAATCAACGAATGATCTCACCGCGACACAATAAGAGGGAGTCTCATGGCGGGCAAACGAAAAGATGTGTATTTGGTGTGCGGTGGTAAATACCACGATTTTGATTTTGCTCGTCTAGAGTTGCTAAAGCTCTTAGCAGAGCACGATGTGGCACGGGTAAAGGTGGCCAATGACTACAGTAACGTCGAGGCTATGTGCGAAGCTGATTTGTTGATCACCTACACCTGTGACGAGATGCCGGATCCGGCCGGCCAAGCACTATTAAAGTCTTACATAGACCAAGGAGGTAAGTGGTTTGCGCTACACGCAACGAACTCGGTGTTGGAGTGGCTGAGCCATGATCCGCCCTTGCTACGTGCGCCGCGTGACCACCCTGATTTTATGGAGGTGCTCGGTAGTCAGTTTTTAGCGCACCCGCCCATTGAACCTTATCGAGTGGAAGTAACGGCGCCAGATCATCCTCTTGTTCAGGGGATAGAGCCGTTTGAAACGACCGATGAGTTGTATCTCTCGGAGTACCACGGTGAAAATGAGATGCTGCTGCACACTGAGTTTACCGGCATCGTTGACGCTTTTCAGGACAGTAACTGGGAGGAGGAGCAAAAGCACGGAGTGTTTTATGTTCGTCCTTATGGTGCAGGTACAGTGTTGTATTTAACGCTTGGGCACTGTCGCTCAACCTACGACATGCAACCTCTGGTCGAAGAATATCCTGAAATTGAGCGAGGCAGTTGGGAGTTGCCGGTGTTTTATGACCTGCTGCGTCGAGGGATTGTCTGGGGTTTGCAGGAGTAAGTATCCGCTAGCAACGCGATAGTGCCGAAAAGCCGTGATGGATGCTGTCAGCAGATAGCCGGCAGCACTCGGTGGTCCATGTTCTATAGCGTGCATCCGGAGCTTAGCAAGTCTCCCGTCCAGAAATTTAGGCATCTCAGTAAACCAACACATTCAACGGAAAGTTAATGACTGAAAGCTGGATAAAAGATTTAGCGGCGGCGCAAGTGGAGACGCGGATCATTATTGATGCGCAGACGATCCGTCGGTTCACGACCGGCATGCGATTTGGCACGGGGTCTGCCATTGCCGTCTTTGAGCCTACCTCTCTGGTGGGGTTTTGGCACGTGCTCAAAGCCTGTGTGGCGGCGGACTGCGTGATTATTTGCCAGGCGGCTAACACCGGTATCACCGGTGGTTCGACTCCTGATGGTAATGACTACGATCGTGACGTGGTGATCATCAGTACGTTGAAGCTCGATACCTGTATGCCATTGTGTGACGCACAACAGGCCCTCGTATTTGCCGGAGGCACACTGTTTCGGCTCGAAGAGATGCTCAATGAGTACGGCAGAAATCCCCATTCGGTGATTGGATCCTCCTGTATTGGTGCGTCGGTGGTGGGTGGCATTTGTAATAACTCAGGGGGCAGCCTCGTTAAGCGGGGCCCCGCTTATACCGAATTATCGGTGTTTGCCCAGCTCACGGCGCAAGGTGAACTAGAACTCGTGAATCATTTGGGTATCGAGTTGGGCAGCACGCCAGAGGAGATACTGGGCAATTTGGATGCGCAACGTTTTGATGCTGCCTCGGCCACGTTGTCCAGTGGTCTGGCCTCAGACCCTGAGTACCATCAACGCGTGCGTGATGTGCAGGCGGATACGCCATCGCGTTTTAACGCTGATCAGCGTCGACTCCACGAAGCCAGTGGAAGCGCAGGTAAGCTCGCGGTGTTTGCGGTCAGAGTGGATACCTTTGCCAAGCCGCAGTCTGAGCAGGTGTTTTATGTGGGAACAAACGACCCCGAACAACTTAATGTGATTCGCACGCGGCTCCTTTCTGAGTGCCAAGAACTTCCCGAGATGGGTGAGTATATGCATCGGGGTTGGTTCGACGGCGCGGATCATTATTGCAAGGATATGTTCCTGATTCTGAAATACCTCGGCACCGATTTTTTACCCCGACTCTATAGCGTGAAGGCGGCGGTGGATCGGCTCTTAGAGCGCGTGCCGGGCCTGCCGAATCTCCCTGCGGATCGGTTATTGCATTGGCTTGCAAAACTATGGCCCGATCATCTCCCCAAGCGAATGCGTAGCTATCGCAACGAATTTGAGCATCATTTGGTCGTGGTGGGAGCCGATGCGGCGATTCCAGAGATTCGTGAGGTGCTGCAATCGGTGACCCGCGAAGGCGATGCCAGCAGCTTTTTTGAATGCTCGCCTAAGGAAGGTGAGGCAGCCTTATTGCATCGCTTTGTTGCCGGTGGGGCCCCCGCGCGATACAGCTTGATCCACTCCAAAGAAACCGGTGGTCTCGTCACATTCGATGTGGCCTTGCCGCGTAACTATTCTCAATGGTATTCGTTTTTACCAGACGATCTACTCGATCAATTGGAAGCACCGTTTCGTTTAGGACATTTTATGTGCCACGTTTTTCACTGGGATTTCGTGGTGAAGGCGGGTGTGAACCCTGAGGACGTGAAGCGCCGTATGATGGGCTTGCTCGATGACATCGGCGCTAAATACCCCGCGGAACATAATGTGGGGCATCTCTACTGCGCCGAGCATGATCACGCCGCCTTTTACCGCGGGCTCGATCCGACCAACACCTTTAATGCCGGAGTGGGAAAGATGTCAAAGCGTCGGCATTACCAGTGAGCCATTGCCGCTTTTTTGGCGGCCATAAAAAAAGGCCGGGTTGCCCCGGCCCACAAGCCACAACGCTAAAAACGATGCAGTGTCAGTCTAGAATCTGAGCTGCACTCTTACGCCCACTTCGCGCTTGTCATTGGGAGAGACATTCACCCCTTGCTCAACAAAGAAGTTGCCAAAATCGGTGGCAAACGCGGTGTCTGAGAAGCGAGCGCCACTGGCCCACGAGTCTTCGTCGGTCAAATTAGTCACGA
>JABJAS010000083.1 GCA_018666055.1 Halieaceae bacterium
GAAGGGTTTATCAAATTGAACGCGCTGAGGTTGCGTATTGCGGCCAATAAAGGGCGGCAGCACCATTAGAAGCACCGGTTCAGCGCCGACGCCTGATTGAGTCATGCGTTGTCATCGAGTGGCCCTGTCGTTAAGCGGTGCTTTCGCGCGTTAAGGGATATCACATCATGCGGCAAAGTAGGTTGTCCTAACCACTGTTCTGCACTGCGGCGTCTCCCCTAAGGGGGTATGTGAGATGTCCGGTTCGTCGGAAAAAGGTGTACTCTTGGCAAGCCGTAACGGAAGTTGCTGTACAGGAATGGCTATGAATTCGACCGCTAACATTGGATCGGTACAACACGCCGACGCCGAATTATTTGATGTCATCATCATTGGTGCAGGCTTGTCCGGTATTGGTGCTGCAGTCCGCTTGCAACGCGACTGCCCAGACCGCACGTTCGCCGTTTTAGAGCGCCGCGGCGCGATCGGTGGTACTTGGGATTTATTCCGGTACCCAGGCATTCGATCAGATAGCGACATGCATACGCTGGGATATGACTTCAAACCGTGGGAAGCGGAAAAGTCCATTGCGGATGGGCCCGCTATCCTCAGTTACATGAATGAAACCGCAGACGAATACCGACTGCGAGAACACATTCGTTTTGATCACAAGCTGGTAGCTGCCGACTGGTGCAGCGAACGGGGTCAGTGGCAACTGAGTGTTGAAACGTCCGAGGGTGTCCGACGATATCGCTGTGGATTTCTCATGATGTGCGCGGGTTATTACAGCTATGACGCGGGGCATCAGCCAGATTTTATCGGTAAAGATCGTTTTAAGGGCGACTGGGTTCATCCGCAGTTCTGGCCAGAAGGGCTTGAGTATGCGGATAAAAAGGTGGTGGTGATTGGGTCAGGCGCGACGGCAATGACGCTGGTGCCAAATATGTCCCGTCAAGCGGCCCATGTCACGATGCTGCAACGATCACCCACCTACGTGACGTCACGACCTTCGGTAGACCGTCTTGCCAATTGGTTACGGGGGTGGCTCCCGCCGAAGCTGGCATACGACATTGTCCGTTGGCGTAATACAGTGTGGCAGCAGTGGATTTATCGGTCGACACGAATTATGCCTTCGTTGGTTAAGCGGTCACTGTTGCGCAAAGTGCGGGATGAAATTGGTGAGCTGGTCGACGTCGATAAGCATTTCACACCAAGCTACAACCCGTGGGATCAGAGACTGTGTTTGATTCCTGACGATGACCTTTTTCGAGCCATTCAGTCAGGCAAAGCCTCAGTGGTTACCGACCATATCGAGTCGGTGTCTGAGGAGGGTGTTCAGCTTGTCTCGGGAGAGCACTTGGCGGCAGACGTGATTGTTTGTGCTACCGGCTTGGAGTTGGTTTTGTTAGGCGGGGCTAAATTTACGCTTGATGGTGAGGCGGTGGATTTTGCGAATGAATGGACTTACAAAGGCATGATGTGCACTAACGTGCCCAACATGGTGCATACCTTTGGTTACATTAATGCCTCTTGGACACTGCGCGCCGATTTGATTGCGACTTGGGTGTGTCGGTTGTTGAACCACATGCGTATGACCGAAAAGACAGTTGCGACGCCTCGTATTGAGGAAACGCTCGCTGCTGGTATGCGACGACGATTCTGGATTGACGATTTCTCAGCGGGCTACATGCGACGAATGTTAGATCGTTTCCCCAGGCAGGGCGATGAAATGCCTTGGATGAATCCGCAGGATTATCGTAAAGATCGAAAAATGTTTCGCGATGATCCTATCGATGATGGGGCGCTGTCTCTTGAGACGACGAATGTTGACGAGCCTGCTCCATTGAGAGAGGCGGTTTGACGGCGGATGTCGGCGCATGCACTGCAAGAAAGCACCGTTTATTGTCCGTATTGTGGTGAGGCGATAGCGGTCTTACTGAACCCTGAAGACGTTGATACGAGTTACATCGAGGACTGCCAAGTCTGTTGCCAGCCTATTGAATTTGTAGTGCGTGAGTCATCAGGTGGTTGGCTAGAAGCCGAGGTGCGATCTGATAATGAGTAACGCTGGGGCCCTCATGTTGGCTGGTTGATAGCCGTGATTAATGAAAATCCCTAGATGCCACGGTCAACGTCGACAGCTGCGCGCTATGATTTTCTAGTGCGCTGGCAATGACATGGACAACGCCATTACGGGCTTCTACCGTTCCTTTAATAACAACAAGCTGGCTTGTCATGAGGGCCTGTCGGTAGCGTTCTTGCACGGCTGGCCAGACAATGACATTCATATTTCCGGTCTC
>JABJAS010000084.1 GCA_018666055.1 Halieaceae bacterium
AAAGAGGAGAGACGACATGAATTTTGATTTTACTGAAGAGCAGCAAATGGTGCGTGATTCGATTGCACGCTTTGTTCAGGACGACTACGACTGGGACACTCGCAAAGCGATTGTCGCGTCAGAGAAAGGGTTAAGCCCTGATAACTGGAAGTTGTTTGCCGAACTGGGATGGCTGTCGATTCCTTTTGCTGAGGAGCATGGCGGCTTTGGCGGCAATATCGTGGATCTATCGGTGGTGATGGAGGAGTTGGGTAAGGGACTCGTCGTCGAGCCCTATTTTCCAACGGTGGTGCTGTTTGGTGGGTTGATCGCGCGCGCTGGCAATGAAGCGCAGCGAGCCGAGTGGCTGCCGCGTGTGATCGGTGGTGACGTTCTGGGCGGATTCGCCTATGTCGAGCGTCAGAGTCGTTTTGCCCTGCACGATTGTCTCACTACCGCGACCCGCTCGGGTGACGGCTTTGTGCTCAATGGTGAAAAGGTCGTCGTGTTTAATGGCGAGCAGGCAGACCATTTAGTGGTCTTGGCCCGGACCTCTGGAGAGCAGTCCGATCGAACGGGTTTGTCTTTATTTATCGTCGAGGCAAGCGCTGCGGGTATCGACAAGATGAACTACCCCATGATGGATGGTCAGCGGGTCGCTAACGTGACGTTTAAGGACGTCGCGCTGTCGGCCGACGCATTGCTGGGGGAAGAAGGCAACGCGCTAGCTTTGGTCGAGGCGCTGGTCGATGAGGCGATTATTGCGCTGGCATCGGAAGCCGTTGGCATTATGGGTGTACTCAATACCAAAACATTGGAATACGCCAAGACGCGAGAGCAGTTTGGTGTGGCGATTGGCTCTTACCAGGCGCTGCAGCATCGCATGGTCGACACCATGATGGCCTATGAACAGTGCAAGTCGCTGCTGTTCAAAGCGTTGTGCGAATACAAGCAGGATCCCGCGATGGCGGCTGAGACGATACATGCGCTGAAAGTGTTGATCGATCGAAACGCCAAGCATGTGTTTGGCGAAGCCATCCAGATCCACGGTGGTATGGGGATGACGGATGAGCTCGATATTGGCCATTACGCCAAGCGGTTGATGATGATCAATACGACGTTTGGCGACGCCAACTTCCATCGTAACCGCTTCGTTGAGACGGCCTTCGCCGCCTAAATGGAACTCAGCGGTAAGGTCGTTGTTGTCACAGGTGGTGCGAGCGGCATTGGCACCGGGTTGTGTCGTCGCTTTCGCGAGGAAGGGGTCCGAGCACTCATCATTGCTGATCTGAACGGCGAGGCGGTAACTGCCCTGGCCGACGAGCTCGATGCGGTGGGTGTGACCCTTGATGTCCGAGACGAGGCGGCCATCGCCACGATGGTGTCGGAGATTGAGGCCCAATTTGGGCAGATCGATCTCTTTTGCTCAAACGCGGGGATTCTGAATCTCGATGGCGGCGATTTTTGGGCGACATCGAGTGCTAACGAGGTCTGGCAAGCCAATTGGGAGATTCACGTGATGGCGCATGTGTATGCTGCGCGGGCGTGTTTGCCGGCGATGATTCGCCGCGGCGAGGGTTATTTCTTGCATACCATATCGGCGGCGGGGCTCTTGAGTCAGCCCTATACCGCGGCTTACGCGACCACAAAGCACGCGGCCATTGGCTTTGCTGAGTCTCTGGCCATTAGTCACGGCGACGATGGCATCAAAGTCAGTTGTTTGTGTCCGCAGGCAGTCGATACGGCAATGCTGGGTGGGACGGATGGCGGTTCTGCCGGGATCGACGGCATCTTGAGTCCAGCGCAGGTCGCGCAAGCGGTTATCGATGGACTCCGTGAAGAGTCCTTTCTCATACTGCCCCACGAGCAGGTCGAGCAGTATCATCTGAACAAAGCGCAAAATTACAACCGTTGGATTGGTGGTATGCGAAAATTGCGCCGGAGCATGAGCCCCCCTAAACTCCCTTGATGACTGACAAGGGAGGTCTTTTGGACCGACAGCAGCGCTTTTCACGCGTTATCCTGAATGGCTTTTACGCCTACTTCGCGGAGTTTGAGAATATCACCTTGGCGGCTCGCACTCGCTTCGAGCAAGCCGAGTGGCCGTCTATGCAGGAGATTTCTAGTCGGCGAATCGATGTCTACAAAGAGACGGTGATGGAAACCCTCGGTGTGGCGCGCCACATCGCGGGTGAGCAGATTGAGAATCTGCGATTTTGGGCCGAGACGCGTGCGATCTATGCCAAATTAGTGCAGGGCATGACCAACTTTGAAATCGCGGAGACGTTTTATAACTCGATTTTCAATTCGCATTTTGGCCATCGCTCAATTCGCAATGACTATGCGTTTGTGTTCTCCCCGCAGGGCGACGTGCCTCCGGTCGATATTGGACGAGTGGTTCGACACTATGGCGTGGCGGAGGGACTCTCCTCTGCGTTCACTCAGTTATTGTCAGACTTCGCCTTCAATATTCCCTATGAGCATCTCTCAAGAGATGTCGACGGCATTTGTCGTGCGATCGAGAAACACCTGCCGGGACGCTTCGACCTAAATGCTCCCGGTCTCGAACTACAGGTATTGGAGCATCACTTTTTTCGCAACAAAGCGAGCTACATTGTCGGTCGGCTCTTTGCAGACGGCGAGCAAATGCCGTTTGTGTTGCCGATGTTGCATAACGATTCGTCGACAGACCCGGCTGTCTTGGTCGATGCTTTTGTCTTTGGATCGGATCAAGTCAGCTTATTGTTCTCGTTCACGCGCAGTTATTTCATGGTGGACGCATCGATTCCCTCTCAATACGTGCTGTTTTTACAGCAGTTGATGCCGAAAAAAGAGATTTCAGAGATTTACAGCGCGATCGGCCATTTCCGCCATGGCAAAACCTATTTTTACCGTACGGCAACGCGTCATATCCGCTCGACAGCAGACCAGTTTATTGTGGCGCCGGGTATTAAAGGCATGGTGATGACGGTGTTTACGCTGCCTTCGTATGAGTATGTTTTTAAAATCATCAAGGACCGCTTCACACCACCGAAAGAAGTGACGCATCAAATTGTTAAAGATAAATATCATTTGGTGAAGCGTTGGGATCGCGCGGGTCGCATGGCCGATACGCAGGAGTTTAATAATCTGGTGTTCGATGCGAGTCGTTTTTCTGACGAGCTGATGGAGGAGCTGCATGCCACGTGTCCGTCGCAAATCAAAATCAATGGCCGTGCACTGATCATTAAGCACTGTTATGTCGAACGTCGGATGAACCCGCTCAATTTGTACCTACAAGAAGCCACTGATGAAGAAGTGGTCGATGTCATGAATGACTACGGCAATGCGATTAAAGAGTTGGCGGCGGCCAATATTTTCCCGGGCGATATGCTGTTGAAGAATTTTGGGGTCACCCGGCACGGTCGCGTGGTCTTCTACGATTACGACGAAATCGAGCCATTACTGGATTGCAATTTTAGACGTATCCCTGAGCCCCGAGACGAGGCGGACGAAATGTCCGGCCAGCCTTGGTATTCGGTGGGGCCTAAGGATATTTTTCCAGAGGAGTTCCGGCTGTTTTTTTCCGGTAACAAGCGTGCAAGAGCCGCCTTCGATGCACAGCACGCTGACTTGTATGACGCGGACTTTTGGATCCGCTTACAGAATAAGTTACGCGATGGGTTTGTTGAGGACTTTTACCCTTATCCAAGACGAGTCCGCTTTTCCACCTTACAGGATGCGAGTTAACAATGGCTTCTCTTTACTTGATACGTCACGGCCAAGCGTCTTTTGGCAGTGATCACTATGACCAACTCTCTCCTTTGGGGCAGCGTCAGGCGGATTTGTCGGGGCAGTTTTTTGCCGACATTGGTCTCGACTTTGGGCAAGCGGTGAGTGGCGATTTGTCGCGACAGCGCGAGACCGGAGAGCGCGTACTGAAAGCCCAGCCGCGACCGCCAGAACAGCGCATCGACCCCCGCTTGAATGAGGTCGATAACGAGGGGCAAATTGCAGCGTTGTTGCCGATGTTGTGTGAGCGTGATGCCGGCTTTGCCGAGCAGGTCAAGGTGGGGCGACACGACAGTAAGCAGTACCAAAAAGTCATTCAGGCCGTATTCAGTGCCTGGGTCTCCCCCGACTGCCCTGAGCTACCCGGTACCGCGTCGTGGCGCGATTACCTCGATGGCGTCAAAGGTGCTCTAGAGGACGCCATGGATCGCGCAGAAAGCGGCAGTGACACCGCCATCTTTACCTCTGGCGGGACGATTGCGTCGGCAGTGAGCTGGGTCTTAGGCGTGCGACACGATCAGATTTATGGATTTTATGAACCGGTATTCAATTGCTCGATCACGCGGCTCATTTTTTCCCGTGGACGGATCTCGCTATCCAACTTCAACGATACGGCGCACCTGCAATTGCTGAGTCAGCAATTGGGGGAGTCGTTGGTCACGTATCGATGACCGCTTGGGTGAGAACGTCACCGGCAATGTGTCTGGTGGTGATGGCGGTGCCCGCGTGACCGATATTTGGCTGGTGCGTCATGGCGAGGCCGCCGCTTCGTTTGATCAAGAGATCGATCCGGGGTTATCTCTGCTGGGACATGAACAGTCAGCCACAGCGGCGCAGCAGTTGAGCGCG
>JABJAS010000085.1 GCA_018666055.1 Halieaceae bacterium
CATGATCAGGCGCGGTGCCATTGGCATCGCCCCAAACTCCCCCATTGAGAGTAAATAAAATCGGCAGCTGCTCAGCAATCGACATATCGATGACGCCTTGCAACCAATCATCGACCAAAAGCGAACCTGAGCTGAGCAGAACGGGGCCAAGATCCGGATCAAAGCGCCAATCCTGGGCCTTACCCGCAGTAGAACGCATGTAAAGGATCGGTACCCGCAATCCGACACGAAAGGTTTCACTACTGTAGGCAGCGTACGCCTGCGCAAACCCTTGGTCACCGCGAGTAGAAGACACTCCACTGGTCCCCAACACAAACCAAAAGGGATCGTTGCGCCATTCGGGATATCGCGCTAACCAAGGCTGCCATTGAGTCGATAATTTCACCGGACGATAGCGTAACCGCTTGAGCTCAGCTCTTGCGCCAGAGACCCTGTAGGCAGCAATAAAAAACGTCGAATCAGAACTCATTGTTGCCGGCAAGGCGAGACGCCCATGAAACCCTGAGTTAATCGCGTGCTGCTCGCCCAAGTGGTCAGCAACATCTTGGCGCTCAAGCAAAAAGTCCAGTGGGAAAGACCAATCCTTGGACTCCAGTACCACCCGCTCGACAGGATCCTCGATGCCGCCCCAGATCCAACCACCCACCTCAATGTCTTGCTCCTGCCAGGTATTCACCACCGGCGCATCGACATAAAAGGCGAGCGTCGCGTCAGGCTCCGTAGCAGCCAAACTGAACGCTGTCGACAGCAAGAGCAAAGAGGCCGTCAATCGTCGCCATACTCTCATCGAGCAGAATCTCCGGCTTAGCATCGCTGATTCCCGCATGGGATAGGCCGCTAAGGCGTCGTTACACAGAAACCGGTAACGCTTTATTCACTGGCTGTGTGAGTTCGGCAACCGGCACTGAGAATCCGATGATGGCACTGTAACCCTCGGTTTGCTCTTTGTGTACCACACCGGCAGACGCCACAATTTTCGAACCACGCTGACAACTCACACCGCTGTCGGCGCCGTCTGCAGTCAGCGTCACTTCGCCTCCGGTGATATACAACACCGAGTCAAAATCATGCCAGTGGAACGGCGATTCCTCCTTTGCAAAATCTAATGCCATGGCGTGATAGCCCATCGCTTCAATTTCTGCGTACGCTTGCGCCTCATCTTCGAAATGCTGGATATCATTCATCGGCTTTGTGCTCCTTGGCTTGTCCCGCTACTCTATCGAGATGACCGGATTCTGCCTACTGATTTTCGACAGCGATAAAATCGAATCGCATTGCGCGCAACTATTGCGAGGGCATTAGTAAATGGCGATCCGTGACCCTGATAGGGTGCTGTGATGACAGAGATAACCCATCTCACTGCAGTTCAACTGTCCGAAGCTATTCACAGTCGATCTGTGAGTTGCGTCGAAGTCATGGCCGCTTTTCTTGAGCGTATTAACGCACTGAATCCAGACTTGAACGCGCTGGTGAGCCTCATGACACCGGAAGCCTGCCTCGCCATGGCGCTGGAGTCGGACCGACAGCTCTCCAGCGGCAATAGTGCAGGATGGTTACACGGCATACCGATTGCCATTAAAGATCTCTTCAATGCGAAGGGCCTGGTCACTGCGTTTGGATCGCCTGTGTTCCCAAATGTCGATGCTCAGCAGGATGACCCGCACGTGGCGCGCATTCGCGCTGCCGGTGCGCTCATTATTGCCAAAACCAATGTCCCGGCAGCAGGGCTTGGCGGCCATACCCGCAACACCCGCTTTGGATTGACCCGAAACGGCCTCGATCGCAGCCTCAGCGCGGGGGGCAGCAGTGGCGGTGCTGCCACCGCTGTCTCAAGTCACATGCTACCGCTTGCCGATGGCAGCGATATGATGGGCTCGCTGAGAACACCTGCCGCCTTTCAGGGCATCGTGGGGTTTCGTGCATCGGCCGGCGCAATACCTGCGGCGACAGACGCAGATCCACAAGGCTTGGGACTTACCAGTATTGGCGCCATGGCCCGCAACGTGAGCGACGTCAGCGCATTGCTCACCACCCTCTACAATGATCCTGGTGCCCACGGGCACAGCCCTCACGGACACTCAGGGCAACTGAAGGGTCTTCGTATCGGTTGGCTAGGCGATGCAGACGGACACTGGCCGATGGCCAATGGTGTGTTGGCCCAGTGTCAGCGCGCGCTGGAAAACGTGCAAGGACTGGGTGCTCAGATTGATCTCTGCCCCCTGCCCTTCTCGATAGCAGACCTCTGGTTTTGCTGGCTAACCCTCAGACAACACTCGATGCTGTCGGATCGCGCGCTGTATGAAGACCCCCGGTCGCGCGCGCGCATGA
>JABJAS010000086.1 GCA_018666055.1 Halieaceae bacterium
AATCGCCCAAGTGTTTGTCCGGCGCCCAAATAATAGGCTTATCTTGAGCGGCCAGATGCTCTGCAACATCCAAGGCAATGCTCGACGTGACCACCCAGTCAGCGCGCGCTTTTACCGCCGCCGAAGTGTTGGCATACACCACCACCTCCCGCTCCGGATGGGCATCACAAAAACGCGAAAACGCATCGATTGGGCAACCTTCATCGAGGGAGCAAGTGGCTTCAAGAGTGGGCATGAGTACCCGTTTGCTGGGCGTCAAAATTTTGGCGGTTTCTCCCATAAATCGAACACCCGCCACGATCAATGTTTCCGCAGGGTGATCGCGGCCAAAACGTGCCATCTCCAGTGAATCTGACACACAGCCCCCCGTGGCCTCGGCGAGCGCTTGAATTTCAGGGGCAGTGTAATAATGCGCCACGATCACCGCGTTATGCGCTTTCAGGTGGCCCCGAATCGTGGACTCGAGTGCGGCCCGACGCGCTTCTGATAGCGCGCCAGTTTGCCTGCGATCCAAATGGGACTGCACTTGCGTGCGAATCTCAGCGAGTTTTTCTTGGGCTATTGACATGGGAAACGACGTGTTAATACCTTTGAGAACACTAGCATATTCTTGGCGCAACGGCCCCAATCAACGACCGTGGAATAACGGCGCCCGCTTTTCTCGCTGAGCGCGAATCCCCTCTTGTAAATCCTCCGAGTCAGCACAGTGCTTGGCACACGCCTCGGCATCAGTCCGCACGTACGTGCCGACTTCGATCTGTCGAATTAAATCGAGCATTGTGCTGACGGATAGCGGCGCCAGCTTCAACAACGTTTCGGCATAAGCCTGAGCCGCTGCTCGCACCTCGTCGGCACTGTGAACCGAATCCAATAATTGGTTCGCTAATAGTTGTTCCGATGAAAACGTCTCCGCCGCCACCAATAACCGTTTACACAAATTAGGGCCGAGTCGCCGTGTGAGTCGCTCAATACCCTCTACCGGATAACACAGCCCAATCGCCGCGGCAGGAATGCGCAGGAGCATGCCGGTGCGTCCAATCCGAAAATCACAACTCAGTGCCAATTCAGCCCCACCGCCGAATACATTACCCGTGAGGACTGCAATCGTAGGAATCGGCAGTCCGGCGATTCGATTGGTCACGGACTGAAAGCGATCGCCACTGATCACCCCTTCAAGAATTTGCGATAAATCCGCGCCTGCACAAAAAATACGGTCATCAGAGGACGTAATCAGCAGCACTCGTGTCGCCGGCTCCAGCGCATCCAGCGCAGCGTCAATCGCTGCCAGTTCGGTCGCGCCGAGCGCATTGCGCCGGGCAGGATTATCAAAAGAGAGCGTCGCAATACCCTGCTCTTGCACAAACGAAATCGTATCGGACACGGTCACTTCCCTTTTACGTTTACCAGGAGATAGAGTGTGGCACAGCCGCCCTAACAGGCCCAATAGCAGCGCTTTGGGTCGCCCACTGTGGCAAAGTCGCATAGACAGCGCTGCTAAAAATACTTAAAGTTCAAATTATCGAATATTGGGAATGCACTGAGCCGTTTTGGCATTCAGTCTCAAAGGATTTTCTTGGACCACACGGCAATTACGAATCACTCCCCGTTCAGTCGCGGGCTCCAACGAGAGACAAAGCGGGCCGCTGTTTTATCCTGCGCAGCCAAGCTCCTCAACACCAAAGGCGCCCGATCCACCACCCTGACTGATATTGCGAGTCGACTGGGCCTGACCAAAACCAGCCTGTATTACTACGTGTCCAACAAAGAAGACCTCATCTACCAATGCTATCAGGC
Organism: Halieaceae bacterium; assembly: GCA_018666055.1. GTDB lineage: Bacteria > Pseudomonadota > Gammaproteobacteria > Pseudomonadales > Halieaceae > Luminiphilus. The sequence continues at coordinate 1,795 of JABJAS010000086.1, forward strand.
CAACATGCAACAGGCCCATGATCAGCTCGATTTGGCAGCGCAACAACACACAGCGCCACTCGCCTGCCTACTCGCATTTTTAGAAAGCCAAATTGCTACCACCCTCCGATCTCTTGACGGTGAGGGCGACTTTTATGCCGCACCACTCGAGTTTGCGTCACTCAAAGCCGAGCATCGCACTGTATTAGAAGCAGCGTATCGTCAACTCTTGGGACGGCTCATCGACTTATTAAAGCGCGGGATTGAGTCGGGTCACATCAGACCTTGCGACCCGATCGTGACGATTCGCGCCATGATTGGGGCCATGGACTGGTCGTTTTATTGGCTCTACGAAATGCCTCGTGACGAGGCCGAACAAGTGATTGATGTGGTCCGCGACCTGCTCACGCATGGACTGTTAAACCCCAGCAGCGATTATCGCCCTGGCCAACAAGCCGACCTGGCGATTTTTTCAGAACAAGAGCCTGCCTTTGACCGGGATACGCAAAACCGCTTAAAGCAGGAAGCCTTTTTGAAGGCCGGCACCCGCTGTTTTAATCAAAAAGGATTCAGCGGCACCTCATTAGATGAAATCGTCGAGCAGCTCAACGTCTCCAAGGGGGCGTTTTATTATCACTTTGCGAATAAAGAAGCCCTGCTCACACAGTGTTATGACTACACGCTAGATCAATTAGAACGAGTTATCTCCCACGTCGAGCACATCGATGCGTCACCTGCCGCCCGCCTCGATGTCTCGATGCGGCTTATTTTTAGCTTACAAAATTCCGAGCAGGGACCGCTGATCCACTTTAACTCGATTACGGCATTACCTCCCGATGTGCGGCGGCGGTTGCTCGATCGACTGAACGCCGTTCACACAACACTGGAAACCTTCATCACCGCGGCAACGGCGGCCTCCCAATTTCGAGCGCTGCCAGCAGGTATCGTCATTCAATTGCTCACCGGCACCCTCAATGCTGCGATCGACCTCAACGAATGGCAAGCCATCGATTCCATTGACCAAAGCGCCGTTGATTATTGCGCGCTTTTTTTCCATGGGCTGGCGCCCACTGCCGCCCCATAAGGACCTTTTTGTGAACAGTTTTACCGACGTACTCGCACACATTACTCCGCGGCAAACCGATGAGTACGCGTTTGTGGGCGACAGTCTGCTCCCTCAGCAACGTATTTTTGGGGGGCAAGTTGTGGCTCAGTGCCTGATGGCCGCCAACCAAACGGTTCCGGCGTCTCTGGAGGCCCATAGCTTGCACGCTTACTTTTTGCGCGCAGGTGACCCTCACGAACCCATTCAGTTTGAAGTTGACCCCATTCGCAATGGCCGCTCCTTCGCGACGCGACGCGTTGTCGCCCGCCAACACGACCAGGCGATCTTCAATACGTCGATCAGTTACCACATTGAAGAAGAAGGCGTGTCTCACTGCTTCGACATGCCTCAGCTGGCAGCGCCGCGGCCAGAGGCAGACGATCTGTCAGGCTTTAGAGGTGCGACAACGCGGCCGGGCGACCCTAACTTGATCGATTTGTATCAAATCCAGCGACAACGGATCACCGAATATCGCGCAGAAGCGCAAGCCCCCGCGGGGCAGTCTTGGTTGCGCGCCGTTGGGCCCCTCCCCGAGGATAAAGGGGTACATCAAGCCGCACTCGCCATGATTTCTGATATCTCGCTGCTCAGCACTGTCTTTTACCCCCACCCGCATCAAAATCCGATGAAACATTTTATGGCCGCGAGTCTTGATCACGCCATCTGGTTTCATCACCACGGGAAAATGGATGAGTGGGTGCTCTATGACTGTGACACACCGCGAGCAGGTGGCAGCCGTGGCTATAGCCGTGGCTCATTGTGGTCTCAGGACGGCGTCCTGCTCGCCTCGACAGCGCAAGAGTCATTGATGCGGGTTAAGCGCAGCTAGTTGACGATACTTTTGAGCATGGCCCCACGTGATACCCAGCGCCACCGGGCTCCCTCTGTCTGCAAGTGATGTATGGAGCCATTAGCCGGCAAACACTGCACCACGGCATCCTCGTGAGAGATCGCCGCCGCAATGCTATTGATCACCAAGAAATGCGTGAAAATCACGGTGGGCGTTGATACTGCCTGCAACGCCGCAGCAATACTGTCTCGCCAATCGTGGACGGCCGTAGGTAAGGCCGCCCAGTTGGAAGCCAATGCCTGTTGCAGCCACTCTGAGCGCTGCGCCAAGCCCTCTGGGGAGGGTAATTCAATAAAACGCTCATCGGGTTGCAGCGTGGTGTCTCGAGCACCCGCAAACGGCGCGCCCGTCTGCACCGCGCGCTGCTTAGGGCTAGTCAACAACTGGGCATCGGGTGGCACGATCGCGCTCAACTGCTGCGCCGCTGTGGCTGCCTGTTCGTATCCCAGCAGAGATAAACCCGGATCGATCTCTTGATCAAACGCGGCGGCGGCCTCGCCATGGCGAACCAACCAAATATCGGTCACGCGGACACCGCAATCGCCACCACACACCTTGCCGGTAGAGTCCTCACCCGGTTCTTCATCGATACGTGACCAACGACTCCCCCAATTGCTGACTCAGCAATTGCAGGTGCGCCGTATCGTTGAAGTTGGATAGCGAGATCCGTCCATGGGAAAAAATGAGCCGCGTGATCGAGCAATTGAATACCGGTTCATAAAATCCATAAATCTGATCGTGTCGCACGCCTAGGACCCAACTCACTGCCGACGCAATCGTCCCGCCAGAGGTAAAGATAGCGGTGTCACTGCCGCTTTCTGCGCGATCCATGGCGTCCTCTAGAGCCCCTTTGACGCCATCTAGATAATCGCGCCACGACGCGGTACCGGGTAGCTCAGGGCAGTCGGGGGAGACCCAG
>JABJAS010000087.1 GCA_018666055.1 Halieaceae bacterium
CATCCAATCCGAGGCAGCCGGGCATCACCGGGTCACCCGGAAAGTGACAAGCAAAGAACCAGAGATCAGGATGGATATCGAGTTCAGCGATAATCTCCCCTTTGTCATGTTCTCCCCCGGTTGAGCTGATGTGGGTGACGCGGTCGACCATCAGCATATTGTCCATCGGGAGTTGGGCATTACCGGGTCCAAACAATTCCCCTCGTCCACAGGCGATGAGTTCAGTTTTGTCATAGTGCGACTGCTGTTCAAAAGGGGGGTGTTCTGACATGGGGACGTTCCAGCAAGGGTGGGCGCAGGTCGTGGGCAAAGTAAAAGGCCGCGCGGCGCGAGCCTTTATTGTAGTGGAACGGCAACGGACGATCCAGCGGCCGCAAACCCCTATATTTGTTGAGTAATATGGGCTCAGCGAGGCTGGGGTTAAAAACAGCGTGTCATTACCGTAATATCCTCGACTGTCGGTGAGCGTGCTTTTTGCGGAGAATGGCTGTTTCTCTCGTGGTCTACGGCGAGCACTTGTCTTTTGAGGCGCTGTTTGGTCACCAAGTAGCGGCGCTAATGCGCTTGAACCCCAATGAATCGCTAGCCGCTTGCAAGTGGGTCGCGCCGAAGGGTGAGAAAAGAAGTTTAATGCTTTAACAAATAGGTCGTGTCGTAATGTTGATTCCCGTTTTACTGTCTGGCGGTGTGGGCAGTCGTTTGTGGCCCGTTTCACGGGCTGCCAGGCCCAAACAGTTCCTGCCACTGAGTGCCGAAGGGTCGATGTTGCAAGAGACCCAGAGACGTTTAACGGGCTTGAGCTGCGGTGACGCCATTGTGGTCTGTAATGCTGATCATCGTTTTTTGGTGGCCGATCAGCTTCAGCATGAATCAGCGCAAGCCCCTACGATTATTCTTGAGCCTGCGGGCCGCAATACTGCGCCGGCTATTGCATTGGCCGCGATCTATAGCCGCGAGGTTGATCCCGAGGCGTTGTTACTGGTTTTGCCTGCTGATCATCATGTGACGGATACGGGCGCGTTTCAGCGCGCTGTCGAGCACGCGTCTGCGCGGGCGATGGCCGGAACACTGATGACTTTTGGCGTCGTGCCGTCGCAACCCGAAACCGGTTACGGTTATGTGCGTTGCGGTGTCGAATGGGAGGAGGGACTTTTTGAGCTTGCAGAGTTCGTCGAGAAACCGGACCAGGAGACCGCACAGCGTTATGTGGACTCGGGCACTTATTTTTGGAATAGCGGCATGTTTTTGTTGCGTGCAGATCGCTATTTGGCTGAGCTTGCAGCCCATCAGCCTGAGATGCTGGCGGCCTGCGAGCAAGCAATGAGTGATGCGCAGCGTGATTTAGATTTTATCCGCCCCGACCGGGATGCTTTTTTGGCTTCGCCTGCCAACAGCATTGATTACGCCGTGATGGAGCATACCCGGGCCGGCGGTGTCGCGGCACTGCAGTGTGGTTGGAGCGATGTCGGTGCATGGCCCGCACTGTGGGAGATGGGTTCGAGTGATGCGGAGGGCAATGTCACTCAGGGCGATGTGCTCTTGCACGGGGCTAGCAATAATTATGTTCGCAGTGAAAGTCGCTTGGTCACCGGCGTGGGAATCGCAGACCTGGTGATTGTTGAGACGGCCGATGCGGTCATGGTGGGCGCCAAAGATCGGGTGCAAGACGTTAAAAAAGTGGTGGAAGCGCTCCTTGTGGCAGACCGTCCTGAGGCCACGCAGCACCAGAAAGTCTGGCGTCCTTGGGGGTCCTATGAGTCGCTGGTGGTCGGAGAGCATTTCCAGGTCAAACGATTGACAGTGCAACCGGATCAGGTCCTCTCTCTGCAATTACATCATCATCGCGCGGAGCACTGGGTAGTGGTTTCGGGCAGCGCAGAGGTGATCCGTGGAGAGGAGCGCTTCACCTTGGGGCCAGACGAATCGACGTATATTCCTATCGGTGTGAAGCACCGGCTTGCAAACCGAGGCACTGATCCGCTAGAAGTGATTGAAGTGCAATCAGGTTCTTATCTGGGGGAGGATGATATTGTGCGTTTTGAAGATGTATATGGTCGTGAGGCACCTTCTGAATGATTGGTAAATGTTTATTTCCAGTGGCGGGCTACGGCACGCGGTTTCTCCCGGCGACGAAGAGCATGCCCAAGGAAATGCTACCCATCGTGAATAAGCCGCTGGTGCAATACGGCGTGGAAGAGGCCATCGAAGCTGGCATGAGCAATTGTGCCTTCGTCACCGGCCGAGGCAAGCGCGCGATCGCCGATCATTTTGATACCAGCTACGAGTTGGAGCATCAGATCGCCGGTTCCACCAAGGAGCAGCACCTACGGGGTATCCGCGAGGTAATGGATCGCGGCGTCTTTACGACGGTGCGGCAGCGGAGCATGCGGGGGTTGGGTCATGCCATCCTCACAGGCGAGCCCTTGATTGGTAATGAGCCTTTTGGTGTGGTGCTGTCTGACGATTTGTGTCTAAACGGTGAGGGCGCCGGTGTATTGACGCAAATGGCCGCGCTATATGAAGAGTTTCGATGTTCTATTGTGGCCGTGCAGACCGTGTCCCCCGCGGAAATCAGTGCTTACGGGGCGGTAGCGGGCCCGACGGAGCGAGAGGGACTGATCCGGGTCTCCCAGATGGTCGAGAAGCCGACAGCAGAACAGGCGCCGTCTAATGTTGCCGTGATTGGCCGCTATATTCTTACCCCCGATATCTTCGACATTCTCCGTGATGTGGCACCGGACGATGGAGGTGAAATACAGCTGACGGATGCGCTGAAAGTCCAGGCGAGCGAGGGCAGGGTGCTCGCCTATGAGTTTGAGGGCATCCGCTTTGATTGTGGTCAGGTGCCCGGGTTTGTTGAAGCGACACAATACGTCTTTGAGCACCATTACGGACAACACTGACATGACCGCCACCTTAGAGTGCTTCAAGGCCTACGACGTGCGGGGTCGCGTTCCTGATCAATTGAACGAGACCATCGCGCGTCGGATTGGGCAGGCGTATGCCGAGGTGATCCGCCCAGGTACCGTCGTGGTGGGCCACGATATCCGTCTCACCAGTGAAGGCATCAAAGCAGCACTGATTGATGGCCTGCGGGAGCAGGGGGTGTCGGTGCAAGACATCGGTCTGTGCGGAACAGAAGAGATCTACTTCGCGACAGCGCACCTTGGCGTGGGCGGCGGCATTGTCGTGACCGCAAGCCATAACCCTAAGGACTACAACGGCATGAAGTTCGTGCGCGAGGGCGCTCGCCCGATTTCCGGGGATTCAGGCTTGGCGGAGATTCAGGCTCTTGCAGAGCGCAATGACTTCACGCCGGCGGACACGCGGGGTGAACTCAGCAATGTGACGACTCAAGCGGCCTATATCGAACACTTGCTGTCTTATGTCGATATCGAGGCATTAAAGCCGCTTAAGATTGTTTGCACTGCGGGTAACGGGGGGGCAGGCAGAGTGGTTGACGCCTTAGCCCCCCATTTACCGTTTGAATTTATCCGGGTGCACCATGAGCCAGATGGTCATTTCCCCAATGGTGTACCGAACCCGCTGCTGATCGAAAACCGTGCGGTGACAGCGCAGCGTGTGCGCGCTGAGCAAGCCGACCTGGGGATTGCTTGGGATGGCGACTTTGATCGTTGCTTCTTTTTCGATCAGGCCGGCAATTTTATTGAAGGGTATTACATTGTCGGTCTGTTGGCGGAGGCATTTTTAACGGAGCACGGACCGCAGCGGATTGTTCACGACCCCCGACTCACTTGGAATACGCAAGCGATTACCCGGTCTGGGGGCGGGGAACCGGTCCTGAGTAAAACGGGGCATGCGTTCATTAAGGAGCGAATGCGCGAAGTGGATGCGGTCTATGGGGGCGAAATGTCCGCGCATCACTATTTCCGCGATTTTGCTTACTGTGACAGCGGTATGATTCCCTGGCTGCTGATTGCGGGATTGATCTCCCAGAGCGGTCGGTCGATAGCCGATATGGTGGCGGCGCGAGCGCTCGCATTTCCGTGTTCCGGGGAGATTAATTCAACCGTCACCGACCCGGTTGCGCTGTTGAGTGCAGTTGAAGATCGCTATGCTGATCAGTCGCTTTTGATTGAGCGGCTCGATGGATTGGGGATGGAGTTTGATGATTGGCGGTTCAATCTGCGCCTGTCCAATACTGAGCCGGTAGTGCGACTCAACGTGGAGTCTCGCGGCGATGAGGCCCTGATGAAAGCAAAAACCGAAGAGTTATTGGCGCTGATTGGCGCTTAACGTCTTATTTTTCGTTCGCTTGATGCCAGGCCAGCGCCGCTTGCCGTGTCGCGGGGTCGAGTGCATCTGAATCAACTGATGCACCAGCAGTCTGCAGTAAAGGCTCTATTGTCGCCGCAATTTCCTTGCCCAATTCCACGCCCCATTGATCAAACGCATTGATGCCGAGCAATACGGCAAGAAAGTACGTTTTGTGTTCATAGGCTGCGATCAAACCACCCAGACACTCTGGCGTCACGGCGTCCATCAGGATCAGCGAGTGGCTGTGATTGCCCGGTATCTCAAGTTGACGACACTCCCCCTCGTTAAACCCTCGCGATGCACCGATTTCCTTGGCCTCGTCTGGCGAGCGTCCCACCATGAAAGCGCGACTTTGCGCGAGTGCATGAGCGGCCAAGCTGCGCCGTGCAGGAAGATCGCCTCCGCCCGAGATCAATGGGAAAATAATGTCGGCAGAAAATGACCGCGTACCTTGATGTAAAAGCTGGTAGTAAGAATGCTGTCCATTGGTGCCGACAGACCCCCACAATACAGGTGCAGAATCGCTGCTTAGAGGCTCCCCACTGGTGGAGACGCGCTTGCCGTTACTCTCCATTGTGAGTTGCTGCAAGAAATCTGTTAAATGCTGTAGCCTCTGCGCATAGGGTAGCACCGCATGCGTATTGGTACTGAGGTAGCGCGTTTGCCAAAACTCCAATAGCGCCATCATTATTGGCACGTTGTCGGCTGGCGGCGACTCCAGCGTGTGCTGATCTAACGCTCTGGCGCCGCGCAGTAATGCCTCAAAAGCGGACCAACCCAGCGCTAATGGAATGGCTAACCCCATGGCTGACCACAGTGAATAGCGTCCACCGACCCAATCCCAAATAGGCAAACAGCGTGCTTCTGGGATGCCCCATTGCTGAGCGTGCGTGACTTGGGTTGTGACGGCGAGGAAGTGTTGTCCCAAGTCGTTTGGCGGCGCACCAGCAGCTTGCAGCCACGCTTTGGCGCGGCGGGCATTGGACAGTGTCTCCTCGGTGGTGAAAGATTTAGAGCACACCACAAAGAGTGTTCGGGCAGGGTCTAAAGAGGCTAATGTGCGATCTAGATCCTCGGGGTCGACGTTCGCGACGAAATGCGCGCGCAGTGGCGCTTCCGGCGTTTTGAGCGCGTCACAAATGAATCGAGGGCCTAAATCAGAGCCGCCAATACCAATATTCACCACGTCGGTAAACGCTTGCTCGGTCCAGCCCGTGTCCTCACCTTTGTGAAGGCGAGTGACCAGTGTTTCCATGCGCGCCAGGGCGTCATGAACGGCAGCCGCGTTCTCAGGGTGCTGCTCGACTGCTGTGCCGCGCAACAGGGTATGCAACGCCGGCCGACCTTCTGACGTGTTGACACAATGGCCGGCTACCAAAGCGGTAAAAGCGTCTGGTAACGCGTGGGCAGAGGCCAGTTCGATGAGTGACTGCCAGACGTGATCGTTGATTAAGTGCTTAGAAAAATCGACGACGAGCCCATTGCTTTGGCATTGATACCGTTCGTGTCGCTGAGGATCTGCGTCAAAGAGCGCTGTGATTTGCTGGTGACCCAGCTCAGCTCGGGCTTCGCGCAGTTGCTCGTGCAGTGCTTGCGCATCGATGGTCATCAGGCTTGTCGGTCCACCGCTTTTTCAGCCATCTGATGCAGCGCGGTGAGTGCATCAGACGCTGGCAAAGGTGCCAGTGCCTGTTGCGCCAAAGTTTGATGATGGATGGCGGCTTCTCGTGTGGCTTCAATACCGCCGGTGTGACGCACGATCTCGATGATTTCCGCAAAGGCATCCCCCTCCTTTTGCCGCAATACCTCAGCAACGCGCCCCCGTTGGGCAGGGGTTCCGGCTTGCATCGCATGCAGGAGGGGTAGGGTTATTTTCCCTTCTCTCAGGTCGTCGCCGACATTTTTTCCTGTCTGAGACGGATCTCCGGCGTAGTCGAGCAGGTCATCCGCCAATTGAAACGCAATGCCCAGATTCATACCGTAGTGATACAGCCCGTCAGTCTGGTCAGCAGGACTCTGATGCAATAGTCCAGCACCACAACAGGCGGCAGCAAACAGTGCCGCCGTCTTACGCCGGATGATTTCTTGGTATTGCTCTGCTTGTGTATCCGGGTCGCCGGCGTGCACCAGTTGCATGACCTCACCGGCGGCGATGGTGTTGGTGGTTTCCGCCATGTGGGCCAACAACGGCATATTGTTAAGTTCCACCATCAGCTGGAAGGCGCGGGTATAAATAAAATCCCCTACCAGTACGCTGGGTGCGTTACCAAATGCGGCATTCGCCGTCGGCAAGCCGCGGCGCAGCATGGATAAATCGACCACGTCGTCATGTAACAAGGTTGCCGTATGGATAAACTCAACGACCGCGGCAAATCGGATGTGGGCCGAATTGATCCCGCCAAGCGCTTTCGCGGACAGTAATACCAACAGCGGGCGCATGCGTTTACCGCCCGCCCTGACGATATAATGGCCAATGTTTTCGACCATTTCGACGTCAGACTGCAGTAGTTCAACAATGACGTCGTCGTCCTGCGCGAACTCTGCCGCCACACTCGACTTAAAGGTTACATCCACGCA